>JAYUCD010000280.1:0-3211 GCA_043740515.1 Bdellovibrio sp.
CCAGGCACTCAAGATCTTATAAACGAGAAATCAAATCTCCGCAGAGTCCCTTCCCTTACGCAAATACGAGGTGGTATGGGCTTAACTGAACGGCATTAAACTCACCCGCTGGCGAACTTTTTGACAGCTCAGAAGAATCTACGTTCAGAAAAATGCTTTGTCGCTTTTGCTAAGCGGAGTGTGCTAAACCCCTCATCCAGCAATCGAGATTGAACTGCCAACTGAGCAACAGAGAGACCTACTATATGAAACTGAGATTTTTTGTCGCCCCTTTCGTAGCCCTCACATTAGCGCTTCCGACTTTCGCCTTGAATTTTCCGGTTCAAAAACTTGTCCATTTTGAAACTCAAGCGAATGCCGTGGCGAAGCGTTCCGAGCAGCCCGTTCTTCTTCCACACGTCGAAATTCCCGTCGAATTTGTTGGTGTTGATTTTGCGAAAACACTCGACCCAAAAATCGCCACCGCTTTGGTCATCGAGAAAAAAGGCAAAAAGTATGTTCGATGGATTTTAAATCCAGAAGATACAAAGTGGGGAAAAGAATTAATTGAGTCTGCTCGCGGTGCCGGTCTTGACCTCAAAGTTGAACATTACTTTGTTGGATACCAGACAGCCTCTCGAAGTTACATCGCTGAAGATCCAAAGACTGGAATTCAGTTCTCAGTGAAATCCTCGACTGACAAGACGGGTGGCCACTGGCGAGATAAAAAACAGCCGGTTGGCGAAGCGATCGACGGCAGACTCTTGAACGATTTTTTGGTTGAGCAAAATTCAAAACGAGCTTTCGAAAATTTTATTTTCATGGAAGAGCCAGCAATTTTAAAAATCCCAAGCATTGACCAAGCGGTTGTGATTCGAGATTTGGGTCCGTTGAAGTTTGAGAGCAATACTCACATTTATTTGCCAGGATTTTCTGCTTTACATGATTCTGTCGGCGCAGAGATTGCCTTGAAGAACGGGTCCAGAGATCCTTATGCTTTTTGGACTGAGCACTATATCAAATTAGCTGGGAAGGCCCTCGGCGAGTTGGCCGGTCGAACTGGATTGCAGTTTGATTCTCCTCACTCGCAAAATTTCTTGGTTGAGCTTGATTCGAACTACAAGCCGACAGGTCGATTGGTGCTTCGAGACCTTTCAGATTTGTATGTGGACCAAAGTTTTATTGAAGCCTTGGAAGGAAAGAATTCCAAAACGCTCAAAGAATTTACTCAGAAGCAAAATTTATCGCCCTCGATTCAAGCAGGTTTTGGACCCTTACATGGAAATGAAAAACCAAGCTGGGTCAGTGAAAAACATTACAGCATTTGGAAAAATGTTTTCTTCAAATCTTTCGAGACAAGTTTCGAAAAAAGCACTGGCTACGATCTCGCGGCTCTCAATGTAGCGAAAGAACAGAATGGCGATTACTTTGGCGCAAACTATCAACTAAGCAAAAAAGCAGAGTTTAAAAATTTCTACCAATCCATGCGAAAACTGGGCGTAGTGAGAAATTTCAAGTTGCCAGCTCGTTGTGAGCGCCTCTTTTCCGCCTCAGGCTTTTGATGTGAATCTGAAAAGAGCCCAATCTCTGCTTGAAGCTATGATTGCCAACTCGTTTTGGGGATTTGGTTTCACGGCGACGATTTGGTCGCTTCAAAGTTTCACTCTTTCGCAAATATTGTTTATTCGTTTTGCAGTGGTCGGAGTCGGGGGAATCCTCTGGGCCGTTTTTTGCAGTCCCAATTTGATCAAGCCGCTGCTGAAGCTCAGTCTCCTACCGTCGATTTTCTTGATCATGGAAATTCTTTTTCAAATTTGGGGATTGGAGACCACCACCGCCACAAATGCAGGATTTCTAACCGTGACTTACATCGTGATGGTCCCTGTGATCGAAGTGATTTTTACTGATCGACGAATCAGCATTTCTCACTGGTTTTGTGTGGCTTTGGCCTTGGTCGGCACTTTGTTGATGGCAGAAGTTCAGAACCTTCGCTTCCATCTAGGTGATTTCCTCATTCTCGTCTCAGCACTGGGCGCAAGCCTGCACATGCTGGTGGTCGACAGAGTGGGCAAAAAAGAAAAACATCTGTTCCTGACAAATACGATGCAGTCATTGTGGGGAGCACTGATTCTTCTTCCACTTCTTATCCTGAAAGCCGATGCGTGGCCGGCTGTTGTTTCAGGAAGATCTTGGATAGGCTTGGCGTCTTTGACCTTTGGATCCACAATGCTTGCATTTTATTTTCAAATGCGAGCCCAGCGAAGTCTATCGCCCTCGGTCGCAAGTTTGCTTTTTCTGATTGAGTCACCCATCGCAGCAGGCTTCGGGCTTTGGCTTTTGAATGAAGAGATGACGATTTTGCAATGGTTCGGATGTTTGCTGATCCTCAGTTCGGCAGCGGGAGTGATTATTTTAAATCTTCAGCGGCCAAGCGATCCAATTGAGAAAAATACCAAGCTTGAAGTTTCGGCTGATAAGCCAAGCCAGCTTTGATTTCCTCGCCAGTCTGGGTAAAACCAGTCGTCGGAAGCTGTTTGTCCTCGGCACATTCAATAGCCCAGGCTTCGGTAGTTTCAGGATGAAACTGAAATCCCAGCGCCTGATTCCCAAATGAAAATGCCTGGAAAGGGCAGGCCTCATTGCTTGCGGTTATTTTCGTTTTGGGTGGATGAGAAAATTGATAGCCATGCCACTGGAAAGCCACGAGCTCAGTGCCATCATCCAACTGAACAGGCTGCCAGCCCACTTCCCAATGAGCTTGCTTTTGCACTCGGCCGCCGAGTGCTTCGGCCAAGAGCTGACCGCCCAGGCAAAGCCCAACAATTTTCTTCTTTTGTTGTAGCGACCGCTGTAGGAAAGATTTCTCAGCTTTGAGCCAAGGGAACTCAGCTTCCTGATCCACATTCATACTGCCACCGCAAATCACCAGAAAATCAAATTGATCTGCCGTCGGCCATACTTCAGTGCCATCGGCAGCCAGAATCTGAACTCTGTGTCCCCGCTCTTGGCACCACTGAATGGTCGAACCAGGTGAAGTCGATTTTTCATGTTGTAAGATAAGAACTCTCATGGGTTGGGTATAAAAGATTCGCGGCCTTACGGCAATGGCACATTTCAAAAAAGCCTTCCGCCAACAATGCCGTTCAGTTAAGGAATTAAGTTTCTGCGTCCGTGCAATCGGGAGCATCCGCTCCCGAGCCCTAGGATTGCTGGCCATCCGGGCCAGCAAAGC
>JAYUCD010000281.1:0-7728 GCA_043740515.1 Bdellovibrio sp.
TCGAACGATCATCTGCTTTAAGGCCATCATTTTAGGTGCCTCACCCAACAGTGCAATGCTCTTGCGAAGTTTATTGAGGAGTGCGGTTTTTTCTTCACGCTCTTGCTGGTAATGAATGATGTTCGAAATCACAATTGAGATTTTATCCATCGACAATGGCTTTTCGATAAAATCCCAAGCTCCTAACTTGGTTGCTCGCACGGCGGTTTCAATTGTTCCGTGACCGGAAATCATCACGAACTCAAGATTCGGAAATTGTTTGCGAGCTGTGGTCAGAACTTCGATTCCGTCCAGGCTGCCCGGCATCCAAATATCGAGGAAAACGATGTCAGGCTGGTGCTCCTTCATTGCTTTGAGACCGAGCTCGCCATCTGCGGCGCTCACCACCGTGTGGCCCTCGTCTTTCAGCGTGGCAGAAAGGACTTCTCTGATGGGAGCTTCATCGTCGACGATCAGGATTTTCGCTGTTTTGATATCAGAATTCATTGGAACCTCGAGCGCTTGAATATATTCGCTCCTAGGACGGTCTCCAAGCTCCGACTTCATTGACAGGGAGTTCTATGAAGAACTTGCTGCCGCGGACCTCGCCGTTGACTTCATTAGGCAGGGCTCGCACGAAGCCACTGTGGTCTTCGATGATTCGCTTAACGATAGCTAAACCCAAGCCGGTTCCACCTTCTTTTGTACTGTAATAAGGCTCGAAAACTCGAGAGCGCAGGGCCTGCGGAATTCCCGGGCCGGTGTCTGTCACAGCGAGTCTCATAATTTTCAAATTTTCATCATACTGAGTTTGGACCACGACGATCTGCTGTGGCGAATTGGCAACAGCTGCAATCGCGTTGTCGATCAAGTTGACGAGGACTCGCTTGATTTGATCCGGATCGAATTTGAAATCGGGCATGTGAAGATAGGCGTCCAGTTGCAATTCGATGTGAGGATGACTTTGGCGGAAAATCGACATCGCCTCTTCAGCCACTTTGTTGAGTGAGCCAATCACCGGGCGAGCTTGAGGCAAGCGAGCAAATTGGCTGAACTCATTGACCAGATTTTTGAGATCTTCGGTTTGCCGGATGATCATCGTCGTGCACTCGACAAAAGCCGGATCGGAAATGCTCGCGCCGAATTTTCGCTGCAATCTTTCAGCTGATAATTTGATTGGAGTCAGGGGGTTTTTTATTTCGTGTGCAATCCGCCGGGCCACCTCGGTCCATGCCGCTGCTCTTTGCGCATTCACAATGGGAGTCATATCATCGAAGACGAGAATCTTTCCGATCTCGCGCTCGCTTTCATCTTTCAGAATGGAAAGAGTCATTTGCAGTGGGACGGACTCGCCATGAACATTGAGCTTCAGTTCCTTTTGGATGCTGCCAATTTTATGGTCGCTCATCGTTTTGAGAAGCTCTGAAAAAGTTCGAAAGTATTCCAGGGTCAAGAGCTCGCGCACTGGGCGACCGACGAATTTCTCTGCCGAAATTTTCAGCAAGTCGCCTGCTCGACGATTGATCGTGGTGACGATTCCATTTTGATCAACCGAAATTACTCCGGCGCTGACGTTCCCTAGCACCACTTCGATGTAGCGAGTGTGCTTATCGAGATTGTTGAGTGTGTCTTTCAGGCTCTCGTTGGCAGACTTGACCTCGCGCTCGGAGTTGGAAAGATTCAGGGTCATTTGATTGAAGCTCTCGACCAGGCTAGTGATTTCTTCGGAACCCGAGCGGACCGACACGGGAGTGTAATCGCCGCCGGCGATTCGCTTGGTCGCACGGCCCAATTGCACCAGAGGAATCGAGAGCTGCTTGGCCAAGTGAAATCCGAACCAAGTCGCGGCCAAGAGAACCACGAAGGTCATCAAAAACAAGATGATCATGTAAATAGATTTCAGTGGATACTCGAGCGGATTGACGTCGCGGAATTCGTCATAGGCCGACGAGATGTCGTTCATTTTTGAAATCAGAGAAAGGGGCACAAAGCTTGAGACGACGACCGCTCCTTTGTCCGAGCCCTCTTTGACAGGCACAATGACTCGCACTAAATTTCCTTCGCCAAATTGATGAATGGTGCTGCTGTCGACTTGGGATTTGATTCCTTTTTGCAAGAACTCGAGAGAGACCGGCGGAATTGATGGAATGGTCTCATCATCGGACAAGAAAACTTGGCGCTGAGCGAACAGAGTTGGGTAGTATTCGAGCGCATCAATTGCGTACATGTGCCTGAGGATTTTTAATTTGCTTTTCAACTGCGCCGGCGATTTGACTGTGCGAATTTCGAAGGCTACTTGATGTGCGAAATGGTAATTCCGCTTCTTGGCATTGAAGTAGTAGGCGTTGGTGACTTCCAAGGAACTTTTCAGAACACCGGCCATTTTCACCGAGAACCACTTGTCAAAACTGGAGTTGATATAAAAAACCGAAGTGACGAAAATCAGTAAGGTCGGAACTGTGGAAAAGGCCACGAAAGCTGCAATCAATTTGCCTTTCAGGCTGCTCCCGAAAACTTTTCCTTTTCTTTCGACAAATACTTTGACGACATTTCTAAAAATCAAAAAAAGCAAAAGCAGCAAGAGGATGATGTTGAAATTGACGAGGCCAAAGAAAAAGATGGAGTGAACAAAAGGAAGTGTCTGGCTGATGGAAAAAAGTTTGACCTCGAACCAGGTCAAAAGCAGAAAAAGAAAAGCGACGACGAAAATGATAACCAATTCTCGACGCCGCTTTTTGGATTCCTGGGTAAGGCCCACAGGAATCTCGGTGTCCTCAAAGAACTCGCGATCTGTCGAGTCTTCGATCTCCGGCTTTGAATGCTCCGATGGCTTGATTGAACTTTTCGACTTCATGTCGGTATTTTAACGAGAGCTCCGCCGGAGAGGCAACGATTACATCAAATATTCTTTGTAGATGGATTGACCAACTTGGAAAGAGGGGCCGCCCTGTTTGATCAAAGTTAAGCACAATGTCTTTGAGTCTTCGAGGCTCATGAAAGCTTCGTCGTCAAATTTCAATCCGGTTTGAACCTTGGCCGTATCGAGAAGAAGTTTGGCGTTTCCTTTGCTGACTCGTTGCTGAAGCTGACTGAGAAAGAAATTGGCTGTGAGCGTTTTCGAGTTGTCAGAAGAAATCATAGGGCCTCCGGTAAAGGGTAAACGGTTTTGGATTTTTGAAACAAAAAATAAAACAAAAAATATTGATCGAAAATGAAACAAGGCTGACTTCTAGATTGACGTGCGGATATCTTTCAAGAGGCCAATCATTTCGAAAACGACTTCGGCCGCTTCGGCTCCCTTGTTGCCAAGACTGCCCCCAGCACGATCCATCGCTTGCTGCTCATTTTCTGTGGTTAATATCCCGAAGCCGATCGGTTTATTGTAATCCAACATCAGAGCCGTGATCCCGCGCTCAACACTGTTGCAGACATAGTCGTAATGTGAAGTCTCACCTCGGATCACTGCACCTAAAGCCACCACTCCATCACAGTCTTGCTCGAAAAGCGCTTGGCATGTCAGTGGAATTTCAATCGCTCCTGGAACCCGAACCGCTAAAATTTCAATTAAAGTATCATCAACTTTTTCCAAATAGTCGAGCGCACCCTGCTCAAGCTTGTCAGTGACTTGGCTATTGAAGATGGACGTGACCACTCCGATTCGCAGCTTTCTCACCTTGGCTTCCAACTTCGCCGGAGCTCTGGTCGTTGCCGCTTTCTTGGATGCCTTCTTTGCTGCTTTTTTCGCTTTTGCCATCTTCGTCCTCTTTCATGGAAACAAGTTCTACTATTTCTAAATCATAAGCTTTCAGACCGACTCGTTTTTCGACTTTGCTGCTGAGAAGTCGAATTTGGCTGGCGCCCACGGCTCGAAGAATCTGCGCGCCGATACCATAATCTCTCGCATCCATATCAGCTTGGGTTTTTTCTCCACACAGAGATTTGATTTCGTTCACCAGACCGATCGGTCCCGTCAGCCCTCGGAGAAGAACGAGAATTCCCGAGCCTTCCAATTCGATTCGATTGAGTGCGAGTTGCAAAGAAGACTCGCCATTTTGCAGTAGATGAAATAGGTCCCGTGATCCGCTTTCAACGTGGACTCGCACAAGACTTGGTTTGTCTTTGCTGACTTCGCCTTTTTGCAAAACCAGATGCTCGGCACCGTCGACTTTGCTTTTGAAAACACGAGCTCGGAATCCGCGGAATTCCAAAGGCAATTCAACGTTGATCAATTCTTCGACGAGAATTTCTCGCGACAGGCGAAACTCAATCAAGTCGACGATTGTTCCAATTTTAATTCCGTGCTTGAGCGCGAATTTTTTCAGATCTGGGACGCGAGCCATGCTGCCATCAGCATTCATAACTTCGCAAATCACAGCCGCGGGACTGAGCCCAGCAAGCTTCGCGAGGTCTACGCTGCCTTCTGTGTGACCAGCTCGCCTGAGGACTCCGCCTTGTTGAGCGCGGATTGGAAAAATGTGCCCGGGCATATGGACATCAGATGGCTTTGCTTCTGGGTTGCTCGCAACCTTGATTGTGTGAGCTCGGTCAGCAGTGGAGATTCCAGTGCTGACTCCCCATGAAGCTTCAATGCTCACTGTAAACGCTGTTTTATTTGGAGAAAAATTCTGGTCATCACGAACCATCTGCGGCAGTTGCAGACGCTCAATTTGCTGGGAAGAAAGGGCAAGACAAATCAAACCTCGAGCTTCGATGGCCATAAAATTAATGTGAGCGGCGGTCACATGATCGGCGGCTAAAACCAGGTCGCCTTCGTTTTCTCGGTCTTCGTCATCGATAAGAAGAACCATTCGGCCTTTTTTCAGATCTTCGATTAATTCTTCGATGGTATTTAGATTTTCATGTTTCACGTGGTTGGCCTCGATGCAATTTCTTGAGTCTCAATCATGCGGTGCAGAGCTTTGGCCATGTAATCTGGCTCGACGTTAACAAAAGATCCTTGCTTCAAATCGCCTAGGTTAGTGCGCTTCACAGTTTCAGGAATCAATCCCACGCTGACTTTATCACCACTCACATCATTGACGGTGAGGCTCACTCCGTTCAAAGTGATGCTGCCTTTTTTCCAAATGAATGGCAGGACGGCAGCGGCCACTTTCACATCGAGAAACCAGTTTTCACCGCTGCCTTCCGAGCGAAGCACTTCGCCGAGACTGTCGACATGGCCTGTGACTAAATGTCCATGAATTCGATCGCCGAATCGAAGTGAGCGCTCCAGGTTGAGTTTTTTCCCCAGCATAGCTTCGGGATTTTCTGGCGACCAATGCAGAACTTTAAGAGTTTCGGCAGCCAAGGCAAACGTCAGCGAGTCGACTCCGAAAGCCTCGACCGTCAGGCAGACACCGTCTGTTGCAATAGAATCCCCGGTTCTGAGATCATCAAATTGTGGCGGCTTTTGCACCTTCACTCGAATGAGATCGCCAGCGCCTTTTTGGACATTTAAAATCGGCTGTAGAGACTCGACAATTCCTGAAAACATAGATGCTCCTTTGTAGCATCGGGGCCTCCGGAAAACAAGGATCCACTGCCACCGCTCTTTCAAATGGATTTGGCGAGCAGGCGCTAGGGAATTCGTACAATAAACTTTCGAAACTTCGACAGCTTCGACTTTTGGATCTGTCTTGTCATTGCATCTGAAGGGTCACTAAAGTCTTTGACTCACATTTCCTCCAGGTCTTTTCAATCTGGCGAAACACCATCGGTACGGTTTTCGGAAGCTTCATCTCAGAGGGCGAACCTGTTGATAGCTAAGACCATCTAATGAATTGCAGACTGAACTTCGCAGCGGCAGGGGTATCGGTCACATGAAAGCAGCTCACCAAACTCAGTTCTCACTCTCCAGGATTCCATGGAAACATCGACTCTCTCATGGTGGCGTTTTGAGAAATCAACGCTTGGGTCGACGAGGTCGACCACTCTCCAATCGAGACCCTGTTCACTTGGTGTTGAAAGCTCAACGTTTATGTCTTGGTAAAGGATTAGGATTGCGGACTTACAAGCGATTCTTCTTGATTCAGTCACTTGTGCAAAGATACAGCCTGCGATTTTCTGTGAAAGTGGAACAGATTTCCATTCAGGGCGACCATATTCATCTCTTGGTCCGAAGTAGACGAAGAAGGGCTTTGCAGAATTTTCTTCGGGTTGTGTCAGGTCAGATTGCTCAGGAATTTATCCGTCGAGAAATCCTCGTAGTGACCGATACCCCCGACAGGAAGACGGGCGCCGGGGGAAAAAAACTGAAGCTGTGGTTGCATCGGCCCTTTACAAGAGTGATCAAGGGAAGGCGAGCTCTCGTCATTGTCAGAAATTATATTCAGCTCAATGAGAAGGAGGCTTACGGCGAGATCGTCTATCAGAAAAAACGCCTGCGCGGGCTTTCTCTCAGCGACTGGCAAGCGCTTTGGACCTGAGGCCCAAAGCTTTTTCGAAAATCTCGGGCGTGTTGATTGACCTTGGGTCAACGCAGGTTCAGGTTAGGGGTTGCCGTGTACTGCTGAAGGAGTTGGGACTTGAGTCGCACCCAATGAGGCCGTTGAATTAGCAGTCGAAGGAATCAGCTTTCGCACGTAAACTCGTGAACCTGGTTGAATTTTGATTTCGGTCTGCTGAACAATTTTTGCTTGAGATAAAGTGTCACCTACAATATCGACTTCGGCGACAGCAATGGGATCTCCAGAGGAGTTGATAGAACCCTCAAGCGTTGAATCACAGATGTCACCCGACCAGCGGTAGCGGACGTTGTAAATTTCCAACAGATCGCCTTTTTTCAAACCTGCATCGGCCGTATTACCGGCATTGATCAAAATTGCTTTGTCGCAATTTTTTAAAACCATTGCGTACCAAGGAGCGTTCTGATCCATCTGCAGTTTGAGATCTTGGATACCGTTCACCATTGCTTGATTGACGACACCTGCTAAATCCGATTTGAAATATGCTTTGGGACCGAGAGAGAAAGCTCCCAAGTTAATTGTCGCACTCAACTTGGTTTCCTGTCGATTAGCCTTGGCTGTGGTTGCAGCAAGATTTAATTTGACCAGAGGATCATCAGCCTGAAGAGCCATCGTCAAAACTGTTTTTTGCACGTCAACTGACAAGCCAAAATTTGCCCATTGAGGAATTCCCAAAGTCAGTCCACCGGCATTGGTTAATTCGAAGTTGAGAATACTTCCTTTGATCACTGCTTGAGGCATATCAATCATGCAAGTCGCAACAGTTGAGATATTTGAAGTTTTTGACAAAGTACTGAGAGTCGATGAGCCAAGGATGGCATCATCGCACCGATTGAAAGCATCCCGATCGGCTTGAGTCATTTTACCTAAATCAAAGGGACCGGACTGAACTGTAGCGGTCGTAAAAGACTGA
This sequence comes from Bdellovibrio sp., assembly GCA_043740515.1. GTDB lineage: Bacteria > Bdellovibrionota > Bdellovibrionia > Bdellovibrionales > Bdellovibrionaceae > 21-14-0-10-47-8. Next base: position 7,357 of record JAYUCD010000281.1, read on the forward strand.
GTCTTGCGAAGCACATCATACATTTGAGCATTGGCGACAAATTTAAAATCGAAGTTGCTGGCTGGGGAAAGTGGAATCGGTGGGGCGTCGATCATGCCCATCTGGACTCGGCGGCGCAGTTCTCGCTGCTGCTGTTGCACGACTGGAGAATTGCACTGTTGGTTTCCCATCAATAAGAAAGACAGTGGGAAAAAGATTGCAGATTTTTTTAGGAACCGAGCGAGATTTTTCTTCATATTCTATCCTTTGTCATCTGCTGCAGACCACTCTGATCCAAATGGTTTCAAATGAAATCTATTTACACTAGGTCGAGGAGCTTCAATGACATGAGCTCTATCGGTGAGCACTTACTGGATTGGAGTCGAGAATCCA
>JAYUCD010000282.1:0-9793 GCA_043740515.1 Bdellovibrio sp.
CCGAGTTCGGAATGGTGATCAAGCTTTTGTACAAAGTGCGAATGCGAGTCGAGCGGAAGCCAATTTCTTCGACAAAGCCCTCGGTGTCGCCCACTTTAATCAATTGTCCGATCGTGAAGGGGCGATCGAGCAAAATCGTCACTGAGCCGAAAAGATTGGCTGCCGTGTCTTGAGCCGCTAAGGCGAGCGCCAAGCCGCCCAATCCCAAGCCGGCAAGAATTGACATGACGTTCACGCCAAAATTTTGCAAAGTGATCAACACGCCAAAAATCAAAACAATAATTTTCAAAAATTTGGTGGCCATTGGGGCCAGCTGATCATCCAAAGTATTTTCAGTTTTCGCAGCAAAGTCAGTCAGCACTCGACCAATCGCTTCGACAGCTCGGTAGACCAACAGAATCAGATAAAAGGCCAACACAAGATGAACCGTGATGCTGAGATACTTTTCAAGTCCGGGGTGCACAGCCAAATCTTCCAAAGTTGATTTCCAAAAGAGGCTGGTTAAAATCCAAGCAATCGGAGTTTCCAATTCAGTGCTCAGGAAGTGAGACAAAAATCCGTGGGCCCGAGATTGAGCCCAATTCGATTTTTTAATTTTGCGAAAAATATTTTTGAGTATCGATTGAACAACAAAGCCTAAAAGAATCGCAAAAGCCAAACCAATCCATTTCCAATTCGGCATGAGAAACAAGCTTGAGTTCATCCAGGCATTCCATTCAGCGGTGATCCATCGTTCAGAATTCATGCGCATTAGCTTCTTCTAAGCCGGATCGATCGGCAAATTCTTTTCAAAGTTTCCAACAAAGAGTGAAAATTCTCTGCTCGCATCAATCAGCGAATCTTAAAAAATCTTACGACGGATTGGGTCATGAATTGAATTTTGATGTTCACCCGCATCGATCTCTGTCTAAAATTTGATCAACGTAAAACCATGGAGGGGATACAAACATGAAGAAACTCGTCGGCTTATTAGCAGTGCTCACAATGTCACTGCCTACTTTTGCAGCTCAATATTTGGTCAAGTATCGCAATGCGCAGACTATCCAAAGCTTTGCTGCATCATCTCAGATGCAAATCTTGGATGTTCACGAAGCAGGCAGATTGATGACGGTTGAAATACCGAATTCGAACAAAATTTCAGCAATGGTCAGCCTGCTGACGAATCCAAATGTCGAATACATGGTCCCGAATGCAAAACTTCACACCTTCAGCAATGTTCCAAGCGACGTCACGACTTCTGCTTTGAAACAGCAATGGGCGATTTCAAAAGTTCACGCCACGGAAGCTTGGGCAAAAGCGGGTAACAAAGGTTCTCGCAAAATCGTTGTTGCAGTTATCGACACGGGAGCGGATTCAAAACACAAATCACTTTCGCAAAATATGATCGTTGGGTTTGATTTTATCAAAAATACTTCTGATACAACTGACGAAGTTGGACAGAACCCAGGTCATGGAACTCACTGCTCTGGAGTGATTGGTGCGACAGGATTGGCTGATGGCGGAACCATCGGACTTTCTCCAGAAGTTTCGATCATGCCGATCCGATTTTTGGATGCGAACGGTGGCGGCGATCTTGGCAATGCTGTCAAGTCGATCGATTATGCAGTCGAGAAAAAAGTCGATATCATTTCGGCAAGCTGGGGTGGAGCGATTCCACGTCCACAAGCACAACCGATCATCGAGGCGATTCAGCGGGCTGCCAAGGCTGGAATCATTTTTGTGGTGGCGGCTGGAAATGACGGCCAAAACAATGACTCATACGAAGTCTTCCCTGCGAACTCTGGTGTCGACAATATGATTGTTGTCGCCGCTTCGGATTCAAACGACGCTAAGCCTTCTTGGTCTGACTACGGACCGGGACGTGTTTCAATTGCCTCTCCAGGCAACGAGATCATGAGCACATTGCCGAACGATCAGTACGGAAATCTTTCTGGAACTTCGATGGCGACTCCTTTGGTGGCCGGAATGGTTGCTTTCTTGAAAGCTCAAGATTCCCATTTGAACGCTGTTCAAATGCGATCATTGATTCAAGCAACTGGAGTGCCTGCAAATATTCAGACAGCTTGTGATTGCCGAGTCGATGCTCTGCAAGCCGTTGAAGCGATCAAGTCTCAGAAAATGTTTGTATCTCCATTCGGAACAACTTTGGAGAAGGGTGCGACTCAGCAGTTTGAAGGAGTTTATGGAAAAGCTCCATTCACTTTCACAAGCTCTAACGCTGCGGTTGGTAAAATCGACGGCTCTGGTATTTTGACGGCTGTCGCTGACGGTGAAACGACCGTGACAGTGAAAGATGCGAGCGGAGTGACAGCAACAAGTCACAAAATTTATGTTGGTGCTAAATCAGCAACTCCTGCGAAGCCAGTTCCTGGTGCTCCCGGTGGTGGTGGCGGATTGCCAGGCGCTCCCGGTGGTGGTGGCGGCGCAGCTTGTCCCGCTGGTGATCAAGCAACTTGCGATGCGTTGTGCGCTATCATGCCAGCTCCGTGGTGCAAACAGTAAAGCTCTCTAACAGCTAGTAATTCAACTTGGAATTAAAAACAAACCCTCGCCAGAAACCGGCGGGGGTTTGTTTTTTTTGCGAACTAAATAACAAGAGTCATTGTGGCACTTTTTAATGTGGCCACCATTTTGCTCTATCTACTTTCGTCAGCCAAACGGTTGAATGAAATAAAACACAGTTCGTTTCAAGGGGGATTTATGTTGGCAAAAGTAGTAGGAGTAGCAGTCGGATTGATGATCTCATCCGCTGCAATGGCGCAGTCACTTCAATTGGGTTCACCGGCTTACGGTGGTTCGGGTTGTCCTGCAGGATCTGCAAGCGCGATTCTTTCACCAGATGGAACAGCCGTCAGTATCTTGTTTGACCAATACCAAGTTGAAGCAGGCAATACGACAGGTCGACGAATCGATCGCAAGTCTTGTAACATCGCCATTCCTGTAAGTGTTCCGCAAGGTTTTTCAGTCGCGATTTTTAAAGCTGACTACCGCGGATTCAACGCCGTGCCAGTTGGTGGATACAATCGTTTTGATGTCGAGTACTTTTGGGCAGGTTTGCGCGGGCCTCGTGTTCAACGAACTTTCACTGGTCCTTTGAACTCTGACTTTTCAGTCTCTGATTCATTGCAGGCAACAGCTTTGGTTTGGTCAGCTTGCGGAGCGCAAACAAATCTTCGCATCAACTCGTCAATGATGACTCAATCGAATTCTCGAATGGATCAGTCGTTGGCAAGTGTGGATTCGGCAGATATCAGCTCTGGCCTGATTTACCACATTCAGTGGAGACAGTGTAACTGATTGATGTCTGTGATGATGTCTGTAAAAAAGGTTGTGGTTTTATGAGTCGAGCCGTCTTGAAAAAGATGGCTCGATTTATTTTTGCCGTTTGATTTGAAAACGGAACCAAAGAATTTCCAGGCCTAAATAAATAACAAATGAAACTGTTAAGCCGACTCCTTTGAGCAAAGCCCAATGAGCGGTGGTCCATTCGAGCGCAGCCCACACAGCAAGTGCCGCATGAAGGGCGAAAAAAAATCCTAGGCGAAGTGTGAGAGAATTCAAAAAAGGTTGAGCCGCTGCGGGAATTTGCTTTCCTTGCTTTTCGGCCATCATCAGTAAAAATGATTTTTTTCCGATCAGCGATGCCCAAAGGAAAAGAGCAAAAAAAGCTTCAAACAAAGCGGGTTGCATTTTGAACCAGAGGCCGTCCTGGCTGATAATTGAAATGCTACCTAAACCTAAAATCATAAGGTTCCCGATCCATGTGATCTGAGAAATCTTTTTGTAACGAATTTTTTCGAAAATGATTTCGCCAGCACCAAAGATCATCCCGGCCACGGTTCCCCAGAGGGGTCCATACTGATCTTCGATGACTGTGAAGGCCACCAGCGGGATAATTCCGCCGAAAAAAAGTGATAAAAATGTTGAGGCTTTCGAAGGCCTGCTTGAGGGCGGTTGCGGATGAGAGACAGAACTCAAAACTGAAACTCGACAGGAGCGCCGCGCACGGTTCCCAAAAGCTGACCGTCTTGCATAACGAAGCTTCCGCCGATCACTGTGGCCACGGGCCAGCCGGTGACTTTCATGCCATCAAACGGAGTCCAGCCACATCGGCTGACGATCCATTTGTTTTCGATGGTTCTAGTTTTTTTCAAATCAACCAAAGTAAAGTCTGCATCCAAACCAATTTCAATTCGACCTTTGCTCTTGCAGCCAAACACATGTCTTGGATTTTCACAGAGCAATTCAACCAATCGAGACAGCGGTAGTTTTCCGTTGTGCACATGATTGAGCATGATCGGCAGCATGGTTTGCACGCCTGGAACTCCGGAGGGAGAGCTTGGATACTCCCTTTGTTTTTCTTCCAAAGTATGAGGTGCATGATCGGAACCCATCACGTCGACGGTTCCGTCTAACACAGCTTTCCACAAAGCATCTTGATGACGCTGATCACGGATGGGAGGATTTTGTTGCGCTAAAGTTCCCAGCCTTTCGTAGCACTCGGGCGCTGCCAAAGTCAGATGCTGGGGCAGGACTTCGACTGTGGTGAGACCGAAGCGTTTCGTTTTCTTCTTTTTCAGCAGAACCATTTCTTCAGCCGTGGTGACATGCAAAACATGCACAGGTCGTTTGGTTTTTTCGCTCAAAGCAAGCAATCGCTCGGTGGACCTCAGTGCAGTCAGTTCGTCTCTCCACACTGGATGCAGGCGAACATTTTTTCCTTCGATGGCGAGATGCTTGCGCTCGATCAAGCGAGCTTCGTCTTCACTGTGCAAAGTCACGCGGCGAAAGCCTTGGCGGAAAATTTTCTCCAAAGTCGCATCGTCCTCTACCAAGAGGCTGCCAGTGGAACTTCCCATAAAAATTTTAATGCCTGGGCAGAATGCTAATTTTTCTAATTCAGAAAGTTGATCGACATTGTCGTGTGAGCCGCCGACGTAAAAAGCAAAATTCACCCAAGCCTTTTCTTTGGCCCGGCGAATTTTATCGGCATGTGCTTCGACGGTGGTTGTCGGAGGGATTGTGTTGGGCATTTCAAAAACGGAGGTGATTCCTCCGAGTGCGGCTGCTTTTGTGCCCGAACCTAAATCTTCTTTGTGGAGCATGCCTGGTTCTCGCATGTGAACTTGACTATCGATTACTCCGGGAAGCAGGTGCAAACCTTTCGCATCCACGATCTGGACGGAGGGAGTGTTTTCAGATCCGAGAGTGCGGATCTTGCCATCTTTTACTCCCACATGAGTTTGCACCTCTTTGATCTTAATTCCATTTTTAACCGATTCTTCAGCAATAAGGACGGTGGCATTTTTTATGATCAAATCGAGCGTCATATCGAAATATTAACCTCGGACTTAGATGTAGGTCCAGCGAAGTCGCCTTGACCCGTTGCGAACACTCAGACACAATTGAAAAAATGGATTTAGATACTTTGATTCCGCTCTGGATGAAACATAATGCGACCATTATTGAGGCTTTAATTGGCACGAGCCTTTTGGTCACTGCTTTTTTGTCGATCCGCAGTTTCATGGAGGCAAAGAGCGGCCCGTCAGCGGGTGTTGGTTCGCCAAGTGCCGGGGCGCCTTCAATTGATTTGGCTCAGCTCGAGAAAAGTTTGAAGCAGATCATTGAAAAAGCAGGCCAAATTCCATCTATCGCGGCAGCGACTTCGGGCACAGCAGCCCATGCATCCGGTGGAAACAGCGAAGATGGAGCCAAGCTGCTGCTTGAGATCACCACTTTAAAATCTGAATTGCAAAACCGACAACGGCAAATTGAAGATCTCAAATCGGCTCCTCCGCCAACTGCGGCAGTAACGACGGCTCCATCAGTAGTTTCTAGCGAAGAGAAGGCAGCACTCAACAATCAAGTGCAGGAGCTGCAAGCCAAGCTCGCTGAATATGAAATCATCAGCGAAGACATCGCCGATCTTTCCTTTTACAAAGAGCAAAATTTAAAATTGCAAAAGGAATTGGAGTCCTTCAAAGGTGGTGCACCTGCGGGGGTTTCAGTTTCTCCAATCAGTCCGCCACCAGCTTCGGTTCAGCCGACCACACCTCGGGCGGAACCGGCCATCGTTGGAAAAGCTTTAGCCAGCGAAGTCGTGAAGGAAATCATTCCAGAATCTCCATCCGTTGCGCCGTCCATTCCTGAAGCTCCAGCTGTCATTGCGGCGGCAGCAGAGCCAGCAATAGAGCCAGCACCAACACTTGCAGCCGAACCGGCGCCGGTTGGTCTTGATACCGGAGCAGCAGTCAATACCTCTGTCGATGATGATTTGATGGCTGAATTTGCTGCAGCAGTGGAAAAGCAAAAGGCCGAGTCAGCTCAGTCGGGCGGCGCCAATCTAGGACAGCTCGACATGGATAAAATGATCAATGAGGCCGTGAATATCCAAACGAATCTTCCAGACATTGATGCGACAAAAGCTTTGGGAACCGAGTTGGATGAGAACAAGTTAATGAAAGAAGCTGATGCCTTGAACTTCATCAGTGGCGAAGATAAGAATCTTATGGGGCAATTTGAAAATTTCGTGAAAAAAAGTGAGTAAGCGATGACTCTCGCAAATTTTCCCTTTTTAATTGCGCTGCTTGGAATCCAATTTTCTGCTCAGGCTTCCATCACTCCCTTGGCCCTTGAAGTGCTAGCGATGCCCGAACAGAATCGCATTCAGATTGCTAGCGAAAAATCAGGTGAGATGTATCCGGCCTTGATCCGTATTTCTCAGTCAGAGACTGAAGTAATGCAGACTCGGTGGAAGGCGCTGACTTTGGCAGCTCAGCTCAATCCGCAGCGGGCTTTGCCGGAGCTCGAAAAGCAATTGAAGTCTCCACAATGGTTTATGCGAAATGCGGCCCTGATTGCAATGCAAACGCAAGCGCCAAAGCTCGCGCAAAAAGCAGCGCTCGAGCTGATCAAAGACAAAGCTTTGGTGGTTCGCTCAGCAGCAGTCGAAGTTCTTTCACCAGATTTGGATTCGGCAGCGCGAGACTTGCTGTGGGATGAAATGGAAGCCAAATACAATTTCCGCAAAGAGCAAAGCCTTTGGATTCGTGAGCAAATTCTTGCCAAGCTGGCTCAGTTCCCACAATCAAGAGAGGCTTCTTTTTTTTACAAAGCACTGAGAGAGAAAAATAGCAAAATACATGCACCAGCCATTCTCGCTCTGGAGAATTTAAATCAGAAAAAACTTGGCAAGGTCGGATTTAAAACAGCGCAGAAGCGAGAGCTGTGGCTCCAGTGGGCGAAGACTCACACGTCTGAATTAAATTGAAAAAGTAAATTGAAAAACCAAAAAATCTAAGAATTCAAACGATAGGCGTAAGCCCAGAGACCGGCTCCGGTGAGCAGCAAAATCGGCGTATTGGAAATAAATAAATTGATCAGACAGAGAGCGATTCCGATTGTGATCAAAGCGAAATTCTGATTCTTTTTGCCGAGACGAAAGTAATAAACTCCGACCGCTCCGAAAATCAAACTGCTCATAAAGCTGGTGAATGTAAATTCCATTAGAATTCAAAAGGGAGATTGATTCCCAAGCCTAAATTGTTAAATTTAGTTTCGTTCATTGTGCTCGGAGATTTATAAAAGAGATCGGTGTAGTCAGCTGAGACCTCGACCGCTCGATCGTGGCGCTTCCAACCTAATTTGTAATAAAACTTGGCACCCAAAAGCCGATTTTCAAATTTGAGATTAAAATCTTGGCCGACGGGTGCGAAGCGGAATCCGACGCCGTAGCGCTCGTCTTCCAAGAGCATTTCTGTTTGAGCGCTAACGAAACCACGGAAACCACCAATGCTCTGATTGGAGATCATCGACATATAGTAAGCGCCAATCCCGAATTTCAGAGGAGTTTCATTCAAGCTCCAAGGCGATGTGTAAACAAGCCATTCTTGAGTATCGATCAGGTAATTGGTGCCAGCTGCGGAATTGTTCGAGACCGCGGTCGTCGTGATATCCAAACCACCTTTGATTTCTAAATCGACAAACAGATTGCTGGTTCCACCGATGCCAACTTTGACACCTTCTTGAGTGTATTTTGGACCTGCGAAGGATTGATCGAGCTCGACATGACTGAAACCCAAATGAGTTTCATAAGCTAAGCTCAAATCGAAAATGCTGGAGAGGCCCTTCATCTTGCTTTCTGAAAGTCCAAGCGAGGCGAGCATTCGCTGACGACGAACTGGATCCATGCCATTTTTGCTGAGCAAGAAAAGATTGGATTCATTTTTGCGGATCACATCTTCCGGCAAGAAATCCTCAAATCGAGGTTCGCCGGCCATAAATAGATAAGCGGGAACTTGATCGACGCGGCGGAAAGATTGATTCGATGAAGCCCAGCCATTGGTTTGGCTGCGTTTCAAATTATCGTCCATCACATCCACGCCTAATTTATAGAAGACTGAATACCATTCCGAGTTGCGGTAAGAAATTTCGACTCGCTTGAATTGTGTATCAAGCAAAAACACGCGAGATGTCGGGCCAATTGTCGTCACACAAACCGTCGGATCATAAGTGCAATCTCTCGGTGTCCACAATCCCGGTTCGCGGTAAAGCGGTTGTGACGCCATATTCTTTGGCATTCGCATTGTCATCTCGAATGGTTGATCCAGTGAGGTCAAAGTGAAAAATGTTTTCCAGTTGTAGCGAAACCACAATTGTCTTTCATTGTTGTCGGCCGTCTTGACGTTGATCTTGCGCCAGATGGTTTGACTGTTGCGATCGGCTTTCAATTTTTCGATGTAGTCGCCGCTTGAATCTTCAATTTTGATGATATCACCGGAATGTAACTCGCCCATGGCTGCTGATTTTTCGTTGGCCATCGGATAAAGAGGAATGCTCATCACCGGATTGGCGTCACGAATTTCAACAAAATAAGTCACGACACTTCGGATTTGACGATTAGCAGTGAAGGCTGATTGAATTTTCACTTTCATTTCATAAGGCGACAAACACATCAGTGGTTCATCAGCTGGAGGAGTTTTTCGTTTCTTCGACGGATCAGCAAGGATCACGTCGGATGCGTTCGATTTCTCAATGGGAGAATACATATTTTGCATTCGTCGAACGAGATCGTCATTTGGATTGGAAGATGTTTTTTCTTGTGCAAACGAGTTGGAGCTTGCGATCAGAAAGATCGCAAAAAATATTTTCCAAAAATAAAAATGCCTCTTGCCTTGAGTCCGAAACTCCATAATTGACTTATCGTTAACAATTAGAAATAACTTAAGAGTTTCGATAGATTGAGAGAGCCTGGACTGGACTTTGTGAGGTTGTTTACGGCCTCAATTAAACAAATTGAAAGATAAAAAAGATGAATAAAAAGAAGCAAAAAAGACAATTTGGAAGATTCGCCTAGACCTATGAAGAGAGTTCGCAGTTTGGCTTTGTCAGCGCCTCTCAGGCTCGTGCTATAATTTTGGAACAACAAGGACAAGCAAATGAAATCACAGAATATTCTTCAGTTTCCGAGACTTTTCAGCGGCCTCACATGCGGTCTTTTCGCGATGCTTGGTCTGATTGGTTGCAGTTCCCAGCATGAAACAATTCGGTTGGGCGGCAGCCCGGTCGAGTTCCAATTAGAGAAATCCTCGACCCCCGACGTGTATGCGACCTACAAGGGTGGAACGGTTTCAACTGGACAAATTCTAGACCAGAATCCCGTTCATGCCGACCTCAAAATTCAAGAAAATTTGATTCGAATCGAGTACGTTCTGAGAAAATTCGCAGAAGACACAAAAGCTCCAGCCGGAGCAGCTCTCGAAATTTTTCTCTCAGAACCGAAGAAGCCAATGGC
>JAYUCD010000283.1:0-3408 GCA_043740515.1 Bdellovibrio sp.
CAAAAGTTTCACGTCCTTCGGAGTGATTCGTACACTGAGCCGAGTCGGCCAGGAACGTGAAAGCGAGTGAGTTTCGATCCATGACAGCTGGTGGACTTGCTCGGTGATTGCTTTCAAATTGAGATCCCAAAGCGAAACACCTCGGTATTTTTCTAACTTTTGATCAAGCTCTTGCACCAATGGCTGCAAAAATTGCGGATCCTTTCGACCCTTCTCGATGCTAATTTCGATATGATCTAGATTGAAAAATCCATTTTTGTTCATGGAATAAAGCGAGCTGATCACGGAAGCTGGAATCACGATCAAAGCTAAAAAAAGTTTGAAAATTATTTTTTTCATCAGGTTTGTCTATGCTACGAGAATCCCAGAGCTTTGGAAATCATTGGATCGAACTCAACTAGACCTTCGAAGAGGCCCGCAAAATAGAAAAAGGCCAGGATTTCTCCTAGCCTTTCGGATTCAATTGCTTGAATCATTGATAAATTAAAATCAGATGATGCCTATTGATTCACAGAACCTGAAGACGAAGTCTCTGGTTCGATGACAATATCAACTCGGCGGTTTTGCGCACGACCTGCTTTGGTTTTATTTGTCGTCAAAGGACGCTCGTAACCATAGCCTTTGGCTTCGATTTGCTCCGAAGTGATGGATGGATCTTTGATATATTGAGCAACGGATTCAGCGCGAGCTTGCGACAGTTTTTTATTTGCATCTGCCTTACCGCTTGAATCTGTGTGCCCTTCAACCGTGATCTTGCTCGCATTCAAATCTTTGATCACTTCTTTCGCACGGTTTAATGCCGAATAAGAAGCTGCTGGAAGCTCTGTGCGGCCCGAAGGAAATTGCACGCCCTTCATGCGCAAAATCAAGTTGTTACCTTGACGATAAACCTCAGCCTCTTCGGGTGAGAACTTTTTCTGAGCGTCAGCGTAAACCTTGTCAAGACGCTTCTGAGATTCAAGTGCTGCCGTTGCTGTAGCAGCTTTTTTCTCTGATTCAGACAATTGAGCTTGATTGTGAGCTTGATTTTGCTGCTCTTGATTCTTCATGCTCTCTTGCTGCTGTTGGTTTTGCTCTTGCAGTAATTTCGCTTGTTGTTCGGCAGTCAATTTTTGTTGATTCAAAGAATTGATGCTTTGCTCTTTGTTGAAAAGCTCGATTGCCACATTCTCACGACCTTGGAGCTTTTCGCGCTTGGCGATCTCTGTGACCTTGAGAGCTTTCATTGCCTCTTTCATCGCATCGTCAGAAACAGAAGTGATGACTTGGTCATTGTGACGATCGGATTCAATCGCAAGCTCTGCAGCTTTGTATTTACCTTCAGCGCTTTCCAGAGTTTTAGGAGCAAATTTCGCTGCTCCCATTTTTCGCGCACCCTCAAGATGTGAACGGACATCGCCCAAGCGATTGGACTTGATCGAATTGAGTTCAATTTCCAAATATTTTTTTTGCAGATTTAATTTCTGATTGGAAGCAACATCAGGAGTTTTATTTTCAAAGTCATCTGTGATCTCGGTCAAATTGTGATCAGCACTTTTCAACTCGGACCGTTGATGGAGAGCCGCACCTGCCAACAGAGCATTTTCTCTTGCACTGGACACATCGCTGAGCGATTTGCTGGAAGTCGCAGAAACTGTTTTCGCTTTTTCATAATAAGCTCGTGCTTCGCCTAGTTCAGCTAGAACTTTTTCATTGGCAGCATCTTTGTCTTTGAGACTTCTTGCTTTGATCCAATGCTCATTTGCTTCGGCATAGCTCTTTGGCGCGAAGACGGCGATTTGACTGCCTTCACTTCGTTCCATCTCAGCTTTCAAATTTCTCAGCTCATCTGTTGCGTTGGCTGTGGCCGGGTATTCAAATTTCTTGACTGTCGAAGAACAGGCCAAGAAGAAAAATGAAATACCAAGTAGGACTATAACTTTTAAAAACCAATTCGATTCGTGGTTGCGCGCGTTCATATTAGAACCTCCTGAGGCAGAGCTAACTCCTTCACTCAGAAGATGTCCAGAGACAGAAGGTCTTGAACGAAAAATTTATGAATTGAATAAGATAGAATTAAGATAACAAAGATTTTCGGAGAAAACTTGGGTCATAGTGACAACAACGCATGCCATATTTCTGGAATAAAATTCTATTGAATGCTTGAATATTTAAAAGTGCACATTAAAAACCGAACTTGACGACTTCAGTCTTCAACTGAATATTTTTTTCTTTCAGCACTGTCTTTTGCACATGAGTGATCACATCCAAGAAATCGGAGGCTTTGGCCTCGCCAATTTTGACAATAAAATTAGCGTGTTTCAGTGAAACCTCGGCTCCGCCGATTCGAAAACCTTTGAGACCACAAGAGTCGATCAGCTGAGCTGCTTTGTGCCCTTGGGGATTGATGAACACAGATCCGCAGCTTGGCAGATCCAAGGGTTGCTTGCTCAAGCGAATTTTGTTAGCGGCTTTTACCTGATTGAGAATGTCTTGTTTAATTTGCATTCTCCACCGGATGCCAACGCTCACAACGATTCCAGGCTCCCAACCCGACGAGTGACGATAATTCCAATTCAATTTTTCTTTCGGGTAGCGAACCACGGCGCCATCGTGTTTAAGCACATCAACAAATTCAATGATCTCCTCAAATTCTCGGGGCTCAAATTTTTCAGCGACCCCAGCATTCATCACGACTCCGCCGCCCACATCACCGGGAAGGCCCGCCAAAAAAAGAGCTGGCGCCAGTTTGTATTTTAAGAAAATTTTCAGCAGCTCGGATTTAGAAGTTCCAGCCATCGCTTTGATGTGTAGAAAGCCGTTCTTTTCTTCGATTTCGGTGCCAGTCATTTTTTTCATGCAGATCACCAGGCCTTTGACTCCGGCGTCAGAGACGAGGACATTGCTGCCTCCCCCGAGAATCGTCACTGGCAATTCTCTTTCTCGCGCCCAGAGCACGGCCGCTTGCAGTTCACCTAAATTTTGCGGCAGGAAAAAATATTCGGCCGCTCCGCCGACAAGCCAAGTGGTATAGGAAGCTAATGAAACATTTTGAGAGATATCAAGCATTGAGCTTATCTAGCACTTCCATGCCGACTTTCCAACCATCACCAGCACCGAGTGTGATAAACACATCTCCGCTTTTCAGTTTTGCAAATATTTGCTCGGCCAAGTGGTCATCTTTAGGCAAATAACAGCAGTCTTTGTGTTTGATTTCAGTTGCTAATTTTTGCGAGTTGATTCCAGTGATGGCTGTTTCACCAGCCGCATAGATGTCAGTCAAAAAAAGCTCGTCGCACAAAGCGAAGCAAGTGGTGAAATCATGCCAACAACTTTCCGTTCGCGAGTAACGATGCGGCTGAAACATCACAACTAAACGACGGTCGGGAAATTTTTCTCGAAAGCCCTGCAAAGTCGCTCTCACTTCAG
>JAYUCD010000284.1:0-5831 GCA_043740515.1 Bdellovibrio sp.
ATCTCGGCCAGCAGCTCGCGAATCGGCGTGAACAGGCCGGTGTAGGTGGCCGGGTTGCTGCGCGGCGTGCGGCCAATCGGCGACTGGTCGACATTGATGTGAATTTTCAAATCGAGCCGATGGCTGGCCAGGCCTCAGTCAACGTTACAATCTTAAATTTAAAGCACTGACCACTATGGCTCACGCGTTATCTTATGAGGCCATCCGAGCTGGTTCGATTGACGTGATCGACGTCTACACGACCGATCCTTTGATTGAGAAATTGCAGCTCAGTGTTCTCCAAGACAACATGGCCTATTTTCCAAAATACGAAGCTCTCTATGTGGGACTGAAAAATTTTGGCCCTTCTTCGGATAAAGTTTGGGAACTTCTCGAAAAACTTCAGGGCCAGATTTCCGTGTCTGAAATGATTCAACTGAATCAATCCGTCGACATCGATAAAAAAGAAGTTCCTGCAACTGTCGAAAATTTTCTTCAAAGCAAAAATCTTGGCTTCGTCAAAAAAAGCGGGTCACAGCCTGCGACTTCTGAATTTTTAATTCGCATGAAGGAACATTTAGCGCTCAGTCTATTTTCGACTTTGTTTGCATTTTTGATTGGCATGCCGATGGGATATTTCGCCTATAAATTCAAAAACTTCGGCGAAGTTTTTTCGCTGCTCAGCGCTCTGGTGCAAACCATTCCGTCTTTGGCCCTGCTCTGTTTGCTGATTCCCTTTGTGGGAATTGGTGATACGCCCTCTTACATCAGTCTTTTTCTTTATGCGCTTTTACCGATTGTTTTGAATTCTCAACTGGGCTTTCAGCAAATTTCTCAGAGCCACCATGAAGTGTCTTTCGCCCTCGGGCTCAATCAGCGAAAAAAGTTTCTCTGGGTCGAATTTCCCATGGCGTTTCCGCTTGTCTTAAACGGCTTGCACCAAGCAACCATTTCAACCATTGGCACAGCAACCTTGGCCTCTTTCATCGGCGGCGGCGGATTGGGAGCCTATATCTCCTCAGGCTTAGCAACCAATGATCTCAACGTCGTCATGAAGGGCGCCATTCCGGTGACATTGCTCGCACTTTTCTTTCATCTCCTTTTTGTGGTCTTAAAAAAATATTATCGGCCGACCAAAGCTCGGTGAATTTACTCCCAGCGCTTTAATTTCGAAAAATGATCTCGGCCCAAAACCAGAGCTTGATCGAGATGAATGCTTTTGATGTCGCCACTGATTTCCAAATCAGCAAAAGTTCGTGCCAGGCGAAGGACGGCAAGCTTTCTTCGCTGCGATGAATTTTCGTCAAGCTCAGCCATTCTGAGTAGCTTTGGCGGAAGACCCTTCACAAGATCGACAAATAGCTTTCGAGAGTTCACAGGCCCGGGAAAAGCAGCTTTTGAGAATTCTTGAGCCTTTTGAATTCGCAGTAACAAATCGGATCCCTTGATTTTCAAGACGCCGATTTGCGAAGTGAAGCTGAGGATTTCAAATCGATCCACAAGAGGTCCAGAAAGTTTCGACGAGTAGCTTCGACAGCGGCTATTCGAATAACTGCAGGATCGCTGCTTCGGCGAAAGCGGAGTCCAATCTCCGCATGGACAAAGGTTGGTCGTGGCAATGATTTGCGTCAGAGCTGGAAACTCTTTCAGTTTTCCATTTCGATAAACTCGCATGAGACCTTCTTCAAAGGGTTCTCGCAGAGCTTCTTGCACGGTGGGGGCAAATTCAAGGAGCTCATCTAAAATTAAAACTCCGCCGTGAGCTCGAGAAATTTCGCCAGCGAAAGGAACTTGTCCACCTCCAATCATCGACATGATAGGCGTTGAATGATGAGGCTTCACAACCGGACGCCAGTTAGGTTTTTCACCGTATTGAAAATGCAATTTTCTCAAAATTTGGAATTCATCCATGGATGGTGCTCTTAAGAATGCAGCGAGAGATTTGGCGACTGTGGTTTTCCCACTGCCCGCCGGCCCAGCGAGCAAAGCCGAGTGCTCGCCGACTGCAAGAATTTCCAAAAGCCTTGCTTGTTGCTCGGAAAAATTTGTTTGTAGCAAATCAAAAGGTCTCTCAGGAAATTGCTCCTGCAGTTGGGCTTGGATTTCCAGCGGATGATTTAAATCTTTCAAAGTCGAAACAACTCTTCTTTGAAAAAAAGCTTGTGTTTCTGTTCTGGCGGGACCGGTCAGAACTTGCGCCTCTTTTTCTTCGAGAGTCGAAAGATCTTCTGGTTCTAAAACCTCTCCGGAGAGACTTAACTCGCCGTAAACAAAAAATTTCGAACTGAGATCCGGGGTTTTCAATTGCCCCGTTTCCCAAAGATATGCTGCCGCGACCGCAAGCTCGAGGCCGCGCGAGGTTTTCTTCAAGTGGCTGGGCCTGAGGTTCACCAAAATTTGTTGCGCCACTGGAAATTTAAATTCGCAGTGCTTGATGGCACTCTTGATTCGAAAGGCACTTTCTTTCAAGTGTTGATCTGCCAAGCCCAAAAATTGGATACCTGGCAGCCCAGGCAAGAGTGCTAACTCCACTTCGATGGGCAGTAATTTATTTTTGTCTTGAATAAGGGATTGAATTTTTATCATCCCTTTAAGGGATGCAAAGTTCGAAGCGAAGTGAAATCTTTTTCAGTCTGCTTTGATTGTGAGGAAGAGCCGACGAGCGGACAGATGATAAAAAAACAAAAAAATCAGTCGAGGTCTTTCAAATGCGACAGAGGATGATGCTCGTCCACCGTGTTGACAAGATTCTGAGTCGTTACATTGGTGTAAATTTGAGTGGTCTGAATGCTCGAGTGACCGAGCAAAACCTGAATGCTGCGCAGGTCAGCTCCACTTTCCAGCAGAGCCGTTGCACAGCCATGACGGAAACGGTGTGGACCCACCGGTTCATCAAAGCCAGCCTTGATCGACCAGGCCGCTAACCATCGCCAGATGTCAACTCGAGAGGGTCGATGTCCCCGATCATTCACCAGCATGCTGCTGCTTTTTTCTTTCAACAAATTTTGCCGAGTGTTCTGTAAATAATCATTCAGGCGAGAGGCAAGCTCGTCAGTCATCGGAACCAATCGCTCTTTGTTGCCTTTGCCTAAGATTTTCAGCCAACGATCCGTCTCGTTGTAGTCTTCTAAATTCAGAGAGATCAATTCACTGACTCGGCAACCAAGCCCAAACAATAAAAGCAAAGTCAGTTGATTGCGATTGGTTTTGAAAGAATCTTCCACTTGAGCTGCTAAATATAATCTTTCGAATTCAGCGAGGCTTAATGTTTTTGGCAATCCAACTTTCACCTTGGGCGGACGCAAGTCGCGCAGTTCAGGTGCCTTGTTGCCACGGCTTTCGGTGAATTTAAAATAAGTTCGTAGTGAAGAAATGATTCGGGCTTGGGAGCGCGGAGAAAGATCATGTTTTTTCATGTACTCGTAAAAGCCAGAGATCGAATTTTCATTGGCTTTGTATTGAGCGAAAAGTTCGAGATCGCGGCGATAGGCCATCACGGTGTTTTGCGAGCGGCCACGCACATGTTGGAGGTCGTCAAAAAAATCAACCCAGAGAGGCAACAATTCCATGGCCACAGCAGACTCAAAAAACCAAATCTTTGCAAGTTATATTGCCGCAAAAAAAATTGCGCAAAAAGAGAATGCGCAATGACTTCAAGTTTTACTTGAAGTGTGAGTTGCTCTAGAGCCGAACTTTGCTTAGAAGCTCGTCACTTGACCACAGGGCTGTCCGTTGACGATAAGGTCTGCCACTTGGATTCCAAAGCGATTGCCTTGAGCATTTCGGTCCATCGGCATCTGAGGATTATAAGCGGTTGCTGAAGAAATAAGAATTTGCAAGTTAACAGGGCCCGTCGCAGTCAAGGTGGTATTCCGGACGATTCCCGCTTGAATTTGACCTTGGCCAATCAAATTATAAGCTCCAACCGGCGCTCCACAAAGTGATGAATTTAAGACTTGAAGATTTCCACTCACTGTCAATGGACCCTGATAAAAATGAATCGCGTTTGGATCGTTGACATCAAAGCCACCCGTCCCGGTTAGACTGACAGTACCTTGCATATAAGAAGCTTGAAATTGCAGGTTGCTGAGAAGATTTCCAGGAGCCCCGAATCCATTTGGATTGACGATGACCGGACCCACTGGTTGTGCGACCGGCCCGTCGCTTCCCTTTTTTCCGCAGGCAGAAAGCATCGGTCCAACGATCAGACCGATGATCATTATTTTTTTCCACATTGAATTCTTCACAGTCTTTCCTTGGTTTTTCATATTCGTCTCCTACTTAGTTTGAAAAGGCACTCAGCCGATTCAGTCCAGTGAATGATCCCAGTTTTCTCCATCCGCGAGCTGGCTCTTCCGGGATGTAAGGGTTCTGAGCATAAGTTGTATAATACTGTGACTGAGTCGGAAACAGCGCCGAAGTTGCACTGACCGAACCGTTGCCATTGTTTCCGCTGATCAAAAAAGTTCGGCAGTCGAAGGCGGCTTGATCCGTGTACCAACATGGTAAACTTGGATTCGGTCGCGGGTACTGAGTGTTGGCGAAATTTTTGAACCAGATAGAACCGCTGACCTCGCGTGGACCGGCTCCGTCGCCTGAATCCAAATAAGCATCAGCGATGATCATCAAAGCGCCGTAAGCATCTTCATAGAATCCGTGAAAAGCCGCTTTGCCATTCCAAGCAAACCAGTTGTTGTAGAAAGCATGGTTCCACTCAGGATATTTAGTTCCTGAAGTCGCAAAACTTCCCGAAGGATTTTTTCCCGTGTCAGTGTAAAAGCGCCCAGTGTAATACTGTCCGTTGTCGTTGTAAGAAACCAAAACTCGCCCAGCATATTGATTGGCACCTGGAGTGATCTCATTTAATTTTACACTGATACGAAGATCTGTCGGATTGTTAATTGGATGAGTGGCTGCATAGGCAACCAAAGCATCGCGCGATTCCAAAGTCAGAATCGCCGTCGCTCCGGATTCGAACTCAGCTCCCCGACTTGTTACGGCTGCATCTCTGGGAGTCGTCGGAGTGCCCGGTCCTGGTATTGCGGCCGCGGGCGCAGCTGCTGGCGCTGGATCATCTCCTTTTTTGGAAGCACAACCCACACTGAGGATCATGGTGCTTGCGACCAAACCGGCGACGAGTCCCTTGTGGATCCATGGTGATTGTGTTTTCATCTTCACTCCTTTTAAAAAATCGAATTGCTTCTACTGTCGAGTACTTCAATCCTCGTGCCTTATGCCAAAAGCCGCCCAACTCATTGTTTTCCTATTTGATTTCTTGAGCCTCAACTCTCTCTACAGATTCTTGCCAAATCCTCCAGTTCCGAGCAGAAGCCCCTTTTTGTCATTTCAAATTATCTAGTTATTTCTTATACTTGAGAGATTTTTAAGGCTCCTTAACGGTTTTAGCTGATATGGCCACCCACGCAGATGACCAGGACTTTGACAGAGCTCTTACCTGAGCTAAACAAACCAGACTCGATCACCTTGAGAGGCTGTGAGAGACTTTGAGGGGTATGCATTTACACCCGGCCGAGATTGCCAATGAAATCAAAAATTTTCGCTTCTTCGTCGGTTTTGATGAAGCACTCCTGCTCCAGTTGGCGACGATGGTTCGGCAAATTGATTTTGCTCGAGGCCAAGTGATTCTTGAAACTGATTCAATGAACGAAAAACTTTATTTCTTACGGGAAGGAATTGTTGAGATTCTCGTCGAAGGTGAAAAGGTCAACGAATTGAATTCAGTCGGTGAAGTCATCGGCGAGATGAGCACTCTTTCAGCGAAACCCGTCAGTGCACAAATCAAAGCTCAAACGGCCGTCAGGTGTTTTTACATTTCTGTCGACGACTTTGCC
>JAYUCD010000285.1:0-23956 GCA_043740515.1 Bdellovibrio sp.
CAGCCACGACTTCATCAGGATTCACAGAACGATTCGGCTCTTTGCCAAAAAATTCTTTCACGGCTTTTTGGATGGCTGGGATTCGAGTCGAACCTCCGACCAAAATTACTTCGTCGATTTCCGACATTTTCAGGCCAGCATCGGACAAAGCTTTCTTACAAGGCTCAATCGAGCGCTTCACAAGGTCTTCAACCATCTGCTCGAATTTGGACCTGGAGAGTTTGGCCTGAAGATGCTTCGGACCTGACTGATCCGCGGTGATAAATGGCAAATTGATTTCTGTGTCTTGAGCCGTCGACAATTCGACTTTTGCTTTTTCCGCTGCTTCTTTCAAGCGCTGCAAAGCCATCTTGTCATTGCGAAGATCGATACCCTGATCTTTTTTGAAATCAGCAATCAACCATTCTAAAATTCGAATGTCGAAGTTATCTCCACCGAGATGCGTGTCTCCATTGGTTGATCGAACTTCCACAACTCCGTCACCAACTTCGAGGATAGAAATATCGAAAGTTCCTCCACCGAAGTCATAGATGGCGATTTTTTCGTTTTTCTTTTTGTCCATGCCGTAAGCCAGAGCCGCAGCTGTTGGCTCATTGATGATTCGCTTCACATCAAGACCGGCAATTCGACCAGCATCTTTAGTCGCCTGTCTTTGCGAGTCGTTGAAATAAGCTGGAACGGTGATCACAGCTTCTGTCACTGGCTCACCCAAATAATCTTCAGCCACTTTTTTCAATTTGGCCAAAACCGCGGCTCCAATTTCCTCGGGAGAAACGCCTTTGCCACCTTGAATTTTAAAAGCCGTGTCGTTGCCTTTTTCGATCACAGTGTAAGGCACGAGCTTAAGCTCTTCAGCCACTTCAGAATAGCGGCGACCGATAAAGCGCTTGGCTGAATAAATTGTATTTTCAGGATTTGTGACGGCCTGACGTTTGGCGATTTGACCCACCAGACGCTCACCATCTTTTGTAAAGGCCACAACTGACGGAGTCGTTCTTGCTCCCTCTTCGTTGACCAATACCTTAGCCTCTCCGCCTTCCATAATGGCGACGCAAGAGTTGGTTGTACCTAAGTCGATTCCAATAATTTTTCCCATAGTTTTTCACCTCAGTTAGTTATGACATACTGAATGTGGGTGGAAGGGGCTAACCGTCAAGTCGCTAACCGAAATTTTCTAAAGAATCCAAAATCTATTTTTTCTTTTTGAAAAATCCGCTGCCAGATGAAACCTGGACGCCCTGCGCTTCTGCCAGTTGTTTCAGCAAATCCTCTTCTTTTTTCGACAGCTTAGAGGGGAATTCCACGCCAACCTCGACATAGAGATCGCCGCGCCGACCCGTTCTCAAAGTGGGAAATCCTTGGCCCGGCAGCTTCAAAGTGGCGCCGACAGCAGTTCCCTTGGGAATTTCCAAAGTCTGAGTGCCCGCCACGACCGGAATCTCCACTTCACCACCCAACAAAAGCTGCAGGTAGGGAACTTGAAATTTAGTAAATAAATTTTCATTTTCGCGCTCAAAACGCGGATCTTCTTTAACTCGAATTTCAACAAACAAATCACCGGCAGGCCCGTTCAAATAGCCGCCTTCACCCTCGCCGGTGACTCGCAAACGAGTGCCAGTATCCACTCCAGCTGGAATGGTCAGCTTGATTTTGCGATGCTGTTTTTGCCGACCACTTCCTTTGCAAGGTTTGCAAGGATTTTTGGTCAAAGTTCCTTGCCCCTGACAAGTTGGACAGGTGGTCGCCATCTGAAAGAATCCTTGCGACACTCGCACTTGACCTTGGCCACCACAGGTCTGACAAGTCTCGGGCTTGGTGCCTTTCTCAGCTCCACTGCCCTTGCAAATTTCACAAGTTTCTTCAGTATCAAATTCAACTTCGCGCTCAGCTCCCTCAATCACTTCTTTCAAAGCAACCTCAGTCACATAGCGAAGATCAGCTCCGCGCCGAGGCTGATTGCGCCCACCACCGCCGCGCGATCGCTGACCACCAGCTCCGCCAAACAAATCACCAAAAATATCACCAAAATTTGAAAAGATATCATCCATATCAGAAAAGCCGCGTCCGCCGCCACCATTCTGAAAAGCTGCGTGCCCAAAGCGATCATATTTTGCACGCTTATCGGGATCACTCAAAATCTCATAAGCCGAAGCCGCCTCTTTGAAGCGATCTTCCGCAGCTTTATCACCAGGATTTTTATCCGGATGATGCAGCATCGCCATCTTGCGATAAGCTTTCTTAATTGTGTCCTGATCAGCCGATTTCTCAACCCCAAGAATTTCATAATAATCGCGCATATGGAGACGAATATGAGAACAGGAAAGGATTCTGTCAATGTTTGTAAGTCCGTAATTTTCAGAATGCTGAAGAATGCTGAATTTATTCGCGGATACCCAATTTTTCGCGCATGCGGGCGAGCACAATCGGATCCTCACCTTGTTCTTTGAGATCTTGATAAAGGCGCAGACCCAATTCTTTTTCTCCGGCTTCCGTGTACAGTCGCGTGGCTAAACTATAGAGCCATACTGGCCCTCCACTTTGAGCAGCTCGCACGGAGAGTCTGGCCGCCTTTTGTTTATCTTTCTCTTCGTACAAAGCATGATAAGATGCCCGATACAAAATTTTCCAGTCGCTCGGAAATGCGAGAACTGCCTTATCAAAGATTCTGGATGCACCTTTGTAGTCCGAAATAACAATCGTTAACGCTAATGCCCCTGCTTCATAAGGCGTTTTGAATAACGGCGAAAGAGTTGTGGCTGCATCCAGAATCTGAAATAACCATCCTTTTCCGATACATTCATTTTTTTTAACTTGAGCCTCACAAAAGTCTAAATCCTGAATGGCTCGCAGCCATAAGCTATCAGCAATTGTTTCACTGTATCCAAAATGGAAGAATTCAAGTTTAGGCGGAGGAGCTATAAAATATTGCTTAGAAATTAAAAAAGGCGACCTCTCGAATTGAGAGGTCGCCATGAAGATTAAAGAAATCAAAACAAGAGATAGAAAATTCAAGCCCTATGGAATTCCGACGTCTGGGTTTGTAATAGCTTTGGTATCGGTTATTACCCAAGTGTCCAATGTACCTGCTGCATAAATGAATGCCGATGCTCCGCCGAAAAACGTGGTGGGTGTGGAGGCTGGCACAGTTCCTGGCAGCGCTGGAGCAGGCACTCCGTTTGAAGAAACCATAACGCAAGAAACGACCGTCGCGGGCGCAACAATTACTGGACAAAAAGCAATCGTATCTATGATGCCGTTGGCAGGTGCTCCAGTGTATGGTGGAATTGCGGGAGCTACAGCATTGGAAAACCCAGTATTGTAACGCAGATTGCCCTCAAACCCCGCACCAATGACATTGAAACTTGTAGCGTACATTTGATATTCGGCGAAAAAAGATTTTGCCGAAGTGTACAATGAAGAAATATTCGTTTTCGCTTCTGCTTGCCGTGCTTTGGCAATCTGCTTTTGCACTTGACCTACTGACATGGCGGCTAGGATTCCGATGATGGCTACGACGACCATCAATTCGACGAGCGAGAAGCCGCTTGAAGATTTTAAACTGACTTTGTTTGACAGATTCATTTTTGTACACTCCGTGCATTTATGTTACCGTGTGGTTAGTCGACTTATTATTTAGTTTTATATACGTTTGATGACCTAACTCTGACAGAAAATATTTTTATCTGCAAGTGGCCTAGACAAAACACAGGACTATTCCCATATTGGGATAGAAACTTCGAAGAACAGGATGCTGTCACCAGACAAAAGTCCTGGTTTGAGACGGGCAAGTCGTTGCCTCATTGCTAGGATTAGATAAAATAAATTATGGGTACAGAACAATTTTCAATTCAACCGCCGGTGCGTTTTTCGGGGGATTCGGGTGATAAAGATCGAGATGGCAGTCGCGAAGGCGATGGAGCTGTTGAGACGATTGATCGCGTTGATGTTCCGAAAATGTACAAGGTTCTTTTATTGAATGATGATTTCACTCCGATGGATTTTGTGGTTTTAGTTTTACGTCGATTTTTTGCCAAAAGTGAAGAGTCTGCGACGACGATTATGTTGGATGTGCACAAAAAGGGAGCTGGGATCGCCGGAGTTTTTACTTTGGAAATGGCTGAGATGAAAACCATGCAGGTGAATCAATTTGCGCGGATGAATCAGCACCCCTTGAAATGCACTTTGGAAATTGAGTAGCAGATTTTTTTGTTTTTTTTGGAGATTTTTTGGAGGCCTGAAATGATGTCTAAAGAATTGGAAAGACGCCTCGCCGAATCGGTTGATGACGCCAAACAGATGAAACACGAGTTTGTGACTTTGGAGCATATCCTGCTTTCTTTGTGCGAATCTCCGATTGCCGTTGAGATTTTGCAAAATTGCGGCGCCAATATTCAAAAATTGAAAAAAGATTTGCGCAGCTTGATCAAGAAAAATTGTCCACAAATTTCGGCTGAGCAGATTGGCTCTTACGGCGGCTTTGAGTCTTGGCAGCCAGAATTTACTTTGGCTTGCCACCGACTGTTTCAGCGAGCCGCTTTGCAAGTGCGCGGCGCTGGGAAAAATCAAATCAACGAAGGTCATTTATTGATCGCGATTTTTTATGAACAAGATTCCTTCGCTGTTTACTCTTTGATCGCGCAAGGTTTATCGCAATTTGATTTGATCAATTACGTTTCTCACGGAATGGAAAAAGAAGCTGGCGAAGCGGGCTCCCCGGCGGCGCTGTCAGGGCCAAAAACTGATGTGGATGGAATGCCTGAGGACGAGAGCAAGACGACTCCGCTTGAAAGCTTTTGTGTGGATTTGAATGAGCGAGCCAAGTCTGGAAAAACAGATCCCTTGATCGGCCGCGAAGACGTGATCGAGCGAACCATGCAGATCTTGTGTCGTCGCTCGAAGAACAATCCTTTGCTGATCGGCGAACCAGGCGTTGGAAAAACAGCAATCGCCGAGGGCTTAGCTTTGAAAATCGTGCAAAAGCAAGTGCCCGAAGCCCTGCAAGACAAAGTGATTTATTCTTTGGATTTGGGAAGCTTGCTCGCCGGAACTAAATTTCGCGGAGATTTCGAAGGCCGCTTAAAAGGCGTGATCAAGGAAATCAAAAAGCGCAAAAACGCGATTTTGTTTATCGATGAAATTCACACCATCGTTGGCGCCGGTGCCACCAGCGGCGGCTCCATGGATGCCTCCAATTTGCTAAAACCCGCTTTGGCAAATGGTGAGATCAGTTGCATTGGCTCAACCACTCACACTGAATTTCGCCAGCACTTTGAAAAAGACCGAGCTTTGAATCGCCGCTTTCAAAAAATTGATGTGAAAGAGCCGACCACGGCTGAAGCCTTGGAGATTTTGAAAGGCTTGCGAAAGAGCTTTGAAGACTATCACAAAGTCACCTTCACTGACGGCGCCCTGCAAGCAGCAGTTGATCTTTCTTCGAAATACATTCACTCGAAGCTTTTGCCTGACAAAGCGATTGATGTGGTCGACGAAGCCGGGGCCTCGGCACGCTTGGCTGGCAAAACAGATTCGGTGATCGACGACAAAGACATCGAGATCGTTATAGCCAAAATTGCCCAGGTTCCATCGACCAGCGTTTCGGCTAACGACCGAGAGCAACTGAAAGATCTGGATAAAAAATTAAAAGCGCAAATTTACGGCCAAGACGAAGCAATCGATCGCCTGGTTGCCAGCATTAAATTTTCTCGCAGTGGTCTGGGTCGAGACAACAAGCCGATCGGCAGCTATCTTTTCACCGGCCCCACCGGCGTCGGAAAGACCGAAGTTTGCAAACAGCTTGCCTTGGTGATGGGAATTCCCTTTGTCCGCTTTGATATGAGCGAGTACATGGAGAAGCATACAGTGGCTCGTTTAGTCGGCGCCCCTCCAGGATACGTCGGCTACGAAGAAGGCGGTCTGCTTACCGAAGCAGTCACCAAATCACCTTACTGCGTTTTGCTCTTGGATGAGATGGAGAAAGCGCACCCCGATGTTTACAATATTTTATTACAGGTCATGGATGCCGGGCGTTTGACCGACGCCAACGGTCGCCTAGCCGACTTTCGCAATGTGGTGCTCGTGATGACTTCAAACGCCGGCGCTCGCGAAATGGCTCGAGGCGCGATCGGTATTGTAGATCAGCCAGCCCATCATCAATCCATGGATGCGGTGAAAAAAGCCTTCACGCCTGAATTTATCAATCGTTTGGACGCAGTCGTCAGCTTTAAAGATTTGGATGAAAGCGTGATTTTGCGAGTGGTTGGAAAATTCGTCGAAGAAGTGCAAATGCAATTGCAAAAAAAGAAGGTCGAGCTGCATGTCAGTGCGGATGTTTTGAAATGGCTGATGAAAAAAGGCTATGACAAAGTTTACGGCGCAAGGCCTCTGGCGAGAACGATCGATGAGCATATTAAAAAAGCTTTGGTTGACGAGTTGCTCTTCGGACGATTGACTCAAGGTGGAAAAGTCTCTGTCAGTTTAAAAGAAGAGGCTTTGCAATTTCAGTACATTTGAGAAAAGGAACAAAACACTTATGAAATGGTTCAAACGAATCAGCTTGTTTATTTTGGTGAATTTATTGGTGATGCTGACGATCAGCCTGACCTTGAATATTCTGACCGGAATTTTCGGCATCCGAATTCCGATGGGCTACCAAGGCCTTCTGTTCATGTGTGCGATTTTTGGCTTTTCCGGCGCCTTCATCACACTGATACTGTCCAAATTTATTGCCAAACGCTTCAACGGAGTTCAAGTTATCGACGCAAAAACGACTGACCCTGAGCTTCGAGACTTGGTTGCGATGGTGGAAAACTTGGCGAGAAACGCGGGCCTGAAGGTGCCCCCGGAGGTCGGAGTTTTTGACTCGCCAGAAATCAATGCCTTTGCCACCGGACCCAGTCGCAACAACTCGTTGATCGCTGTGAGCACGGGACTTTTGCGCGCCATGAATCGGACTGAAATTGAAGGTGTCTTGGGTCACGAAACCGCACACATCGCCAACGGTGATATGGTGACGATGACTTTGATTCAAGGAGTGGTAAACACCTTCGTCATGTTCTTATCGCGAGCCTTAGCGAGTATGATTGCCAACGGTGGTGACCGCGACAACCGTCGAGGAAGTTTTGGCCTGCAATTCATGCTGACCATGGTTTTTGACATTTGTTTTGGCTTACTGGCGAGCATTCTCGTTAATTATTTTTCTCGCCGACGTGAGTTTCGAGCCGATGCGGGCGGAGCCAAATTTGCGGGGCGAGATAAAATGCTTTCAGGTCTGCTCAAACTGCAAACTGAATTCGAACAGATCGCACCTGACAATTCAGGAACGGCAGTATTGAAGATCTCCAACAAATCATCGGGCTGGATGTCGATGTTTAGCACTCACCCGCCTTTGGAAGAGAGAATTCGACGATTGCAAGCTCCCGGAAAATAAACTTAAAATAGAGAGATGAGTCCATCTTTTCGTCTCTCTTTTTTGTCATCGATTTTGACACCTGCTTTTATCGTTCTCAGTTGTTCCAGCTTAAGTGAACGAGTCACAGAAAAAAGATCAGATCAAATCGATAAAACTCAGGAAAGCTTTCTCCTTGCCTATCAAAAAGCCAAAATTTTGGAAAAATCCGATGCCCTCACTAGCTGCTCTCTCTACACTCGCTTGTCGTTCGAAAATTTTTCTCTTAAAAATTTATCCTTGATTCGCTCGCATTTAATCTGTCCAGATCCAAAAACTTTAGTTGCTGTGTCTGGCGAATTTCTTGCGAAGGAGCCATGGCTCGCCAATATTGAATTGGATCGGCAGATTGGCGAAAATTTAAAGTATGAAAATTGGAAAGATCTTTCTCACAACTACAATCAAAAAGCCCAGCGTTCGGACAAACCCCGAGAAAAAATCTTACTGATCCAATCGGCGCAAGATGCTTTTCAAAAATTCGATCAGAAAAATTCCAAGACTCCTTTGAGCGCAGAAGATCAAGCTTACCAAGCAGATCTGCAGGCAAGACTCTACCGATTGGCACCCCGGCTTCTTCCCAATCCGACAGAGTCTGATTGGATTCGAGTTGGCAATGATTGGCTTTTCCAAAGGCAGTTTGCCAAGGGCCAAGATTATTTGAAAAAAGTTTTCGCGGGGAAAGCAGACTTTTCGCTCGAAGAAAAATATCAAGCTTACAAAATTTATCGCAATAGTTTTAAAACGGAACAAAAAAAAGAAGACTATCTCACTCATTCCAAAGAATTCGCTCAGTGGGCAGAAAAACAAAAAAAACTAGCTCCGACTCGAGTTCTCGAAACTTACATCACCTTAGCCCGAGCCGAATGGACTGAAGGGAATGTGAGCGCTGGCAAAGAAGCTCTGAATCGTGCCGAGAAGTTGCTCAAAGGAAAGACCAGCCTGGAGGAGATTCAATATGTTCGGGCTCGGATGTCGGAAGAATCCGTGGATCTCGATGGAGCTTTGGCCTGGCTGCAAAAAGGCGAAGCTCAATCTCGCAATCGGAGCGCCATTCGAGAGAAAATTCTTTTTAGTCAAGCTTGGCTTTTGAGAAAAAAAGGAGAATTTGCGAAAGCCGCCGAGTCTCTTTTGAAATTAAAAAATGAAAGCTTGGATCCCTTCGATAAAAACCGATATTCCTTCTGGCTGGCGCGCTCCTGGAAGCAGTCTCAGCATCCGGATCTGGCGCAAAAAGAATTGCAAGAACTGATTCTGAACGATCCGCTGGGCTACTACGGCCTCATGGCTTACCGTGAAACCAATGCCAATTTACCAGCTCTCAAACCCACGGCTCGAAATCCGGCTCAAGATGCAAAACCGAAAACAGTTTCGATTCAAGATCAAAATTTAATTGCCGCTTTAACTTTTGTCGATGAGCCGGAAATTCTCGAGAGGTTTTTGGATTGGAAAACTTTGGATCTGAAAAATCAAAGCAATCCAGATCCCAATCTCTGGTTATTTTTTCTGAAATCCTATGCCAAAGCAGGGCTATTCAATCCCCTCTTTCAGCAATTGGGAAATCTACCAGCGGATTTAAAAACGAAATTATTACTGGAAAATCCTGAATTGCTTTTCCCGAGAAAATTTTTGGAACTGATTCAGGCATCGGCTGAAAAATTCAATGTGAAACCCGAGCTGATGCTCTCAATCATTCGCCAAGAGTCGGCCTTCAACCCCTTGGCAAGATCTGGCGCCGATGCACTGGGCCTGATGCAAGTCATTCCGAGTGCCGCCAAACAACATGAAAAAGAAACCGGCCTCACTCTCGGAAATTTCGAAGATCTTTACAAACCTGAAATGAATATTCCCTACGGAGCTTCGATTCTCGCTTCGCTCAATAAAAAATATCGAAATCAGTTTTTGCTCGTCGCCGCTGCTTACAATGCGAATGACAAAGCGATTGCTTCATGGCTCAAAACGAGACTGAAAGATGACCCGCTGGAATTCATTGAGGACATTCCTTATGAAGAAACTAGGGGCTATATCAAATTGGTTTTAAGGAATTTCGTTTTTTATTCGAGATTGGCCAATCCCAATAAAGCGCTTCCCTTCCCAAGTTGGTGTCTAGAGGATTTACAATCCTTCAAAATATCGACAAATTGAACTCCGCGCTTCACAATGAAACCCTAGTTAAATCATCAGCTTAGAAGCTTAATTCCCGGGCAGGGACTGGCCTCCGCTTTGCTCTATAGAAGAGCAACCGGAGGATCGAATCATGAAGTTCTACAGCCTGACATCCACACTCTTCTTAGCTCTCGCGGGTCTTGGCTTTGCTGCTTACATGAGTGCTTACTCCGAGGATGAAGCTGTTCACAAGCTCGATATGGCTTCAAAAAAATCGAGCAAACAAGAGCGAAGCACAGTTTTAACTGCCGCTTCGGCTGCTTCTCATAAAACTGCGCAGGAAACTTCAGTGATCATGAACGATGCAGCGATCAGCCAAGCCTGGGGATTGAAAAAATCCGATGCTCTCAGAGCTTGGGGCGTTTCTCAAGGCAGTCGCAAAATTGTGGTCGCTGTGATCGATACAGGAGCTGATGTTCGTCACGAAGACCTCAGTCATAATTTTTGGAAAAATCCAGGTGAGACAGGTTTTGATAAAGCCGGCCGTGACAAATCCAACAATGGAATCGATGACGACGCCAATGGTTTCGTTGATGACGTCAATGGTTGGAATTTCGTTTCCAACAATCCTGATCTGACGGACAACCACGGACATGGAACTCATATCGCAGGGATTATTGGCGCTGAAGCTGGCAACGGAAAAGGAATTGCTGGAATCGCTCCGCAAGTGTCCTTGATGGTCTTGAAATATTATGACCCGAAAGTTGCTGGCACCGACAACTTGAAAAACACTGTTGCAGCGATTCACTATGCAGTCAAAATGCACGCCAACATCATCAATTATTCGGGCGGCGGAGTTGAGTATTCGCAAGAAGAGCACGACGCAATTGAAGTAGCTCGCAAACAAGGAATTCTTTTTGTAGCAGCGGCTGGCAACGAGCGCTCAAACTCAGACAAGCACAAATATTTTCCAGCAGATTACGGCCTCTCAAATATCATTTCGGTGACTGCGATTGATCCTTCAACCGAAGTTTTGCCTTCCAGCAACTATGGAACTGAGACGGTGGACATCGCAGCTCCAGGTCAAAACATTTTATCGACCTTGCCGAACAATGCTTATGGCTACATGACTGGAACTTCCCAAGCCACCGCCTTTGTCACAGGAGCTGCGGTTTTGGTGATGGCTCACAAAGAGCAGTTTCAGGCTGAAGACGTGAAAAAATACATCTTGGCCACTGGTGATTCGGAGAGCAGCTTGCTTGCTAAATGTCGCACTTCCAAATTATTGAATCTCTACAAGGCTCTGACAATTTTGGATTCAGGAGTGGGCGCTTCCGGAGTGATTGCTGCCAACAACATTGGAGATTTGACTTTCACTGCAACTGCGGTGAATTCTCGAGGTTCCGATTCAAGCCGAGAAATTTCAAGTTTTGGAAAATCTTTGATGCAAAATTTGGCGGGACAAAAAGTTCAAACCAAGAACTAGTTACCTGGATCATTCTTCATTCGGTGGGTGATTCGGGAAATGGCAATCTTGGAAATCAATTGGCCAATGTGACTTCAGCGAATTCCAGCTTGCTCCCGGTAGCGGTGGAGATTGTGAGCCGCACAAAGCAGCCGCAAATTCGCAATCTCGCTCGTGCCTCCAGCCCACACAGGTTTCACATGATCGATCTGCAAATTCCATCTCGATCCACACTGCCGCTTGGATTTTTGATCCTGATGCTGGCACGTTTGATCTCTCGCAAAGATCGCTCGCTTGAGCGGAGCTGAGATATTTTCTCTGATGGACGATATCGAGCGTGCATTCTTCATTTGCTTCTCAGTTTCATGCTTTTTTTCAGGCTTAGCTTTCGGCTCGGTCTTCGTTTTTGGCTTGGTCTTCTGCTTGATCACCTGATCTGAAATGTACTCCAGCATCTTATCCCAACTGCCACGTGGCAGTGAATTGGATAAAAGTTCTCGCGCATGATTCAGTTTTTCCCACTGCTCTTTGGAAAGTGTAATTTCTAGTCTCACAGATTCATCGCTTTGCACTTGAGTTTTCGCTGCAGTCTTCACTTGAATCTCCAAGGATTGAGCGATCAAGCTTTGAGTTTGATCGAAGGATTTTCCTTCCATGGCTTTAACTAAGTTTTGCTTTTCCAAACTTGAAATCTTCACTCCGCTCTGCCTTGTTTTTTCACGCAAGCTTTTTTGCAGAACAGAGACTTGGCTCAAGTTCAAGACTCCTAACTCAAGCTTATCATTGAGATCCGGAACATCTTGCATCAGTCTTGCTGCATCGATTCTTCTCTGAGCACTGCCGAAGCTGTAACCAAGCTCCCGAGTGAGGTACTCAAACAAGTTTGGGTAAGCTAGCTTGAGATACAGCTTTCGTCAGTCGACTTCGGCAATGAACAGCAAGATTTCAGACAAAAGCTCTCGCTCTGATTTGACTAAAGATTTTAGATTCTGATTGAGTGATTCGTTGGATAGTGATTTGAGGTTCATCTGGTTCTCCGTTTTTATAAAAAATAACCGATTTGTTTTCACAGATTATTTATAACACGAGAATTTTAAGAGCGATTTTTAGGAATTTTCCTCAATCAGAAATGCGTAAGACCTGCGCCTCAGATAGCTTACAATTCGCTGAGAATGCGCGTCCTTGCAAGCCAATCCAAAGCTCGATTCCGGGATTGATGTGAAAATTTCATCGGCCTCAACGCCAATTGAAAGATTGTGAAATTCCGTCAAGCAAATTATTCAGTAAAAAAATATCGGTGAGAAAAAAATTAGAAATTATTTATAAATTTATGCGGAAACATCAGAATAAAAAAATATTTGTGCCTTTAAAAAATTTAGAAAATTTCTAATTGTGGCGGACTGGGAAATAAAATTCGACTTTGTCTGTTCTGCATCGAAGCTGAAGCTTCCATGTTCCAGCTTCCAGATGGCAGTGGTGAACTCCAGACGCGCTTTATCCTGGCTCTATAGCCAAAATGGATGATCCACAGAAAGTGGAAAGAGGATACTTACCAAAAGTCTTCGAGCGAGATGCGGCCTTTGATAAACACAGTCAGCCCGATTGAAAGAAATAAAACGGCCGCGCCGATTCCGATGAGATTCCGCGCAGTGTGCCGAGACAATCCAACTAAAATCAGCGAAAGTCCGATCACCAAAGGTGCGAGCTTGCGAAGTCGTGACCAGTTGATCGTCGCCAAAGCGCTTTGCAGGTTTTGCACTGCTGCCATTTTCTGTGCCCGAGTTTTGAAGTTTTTCAAAAGAACTTGGTGGAACATTTGCTGAGCCAGCGGATCCTGAGGCTGAGCTTCTTTCAATGACTCATATTTTTTTAGCGCAAAAGGAAGTGCTTGCAAATCTTCACAGCGATGCACGAAAGACATGTGCTTCTTGAGATTGTCGTAATCCCCCATCAAATCTTGCCAAGCTTTGACCAAACTGGGAATCGCGCCCAATGGTCCATCCGATCCCAGCTTTTCTACTTTTTCAAAAATGATTCCGCATTTGATGCAGTCTTTGGTCAAACGTGGATTCATCGCATTGCACTTGGGACAGCGACGAAGCTCAGGCATCGCCTCTCGGTCAATCGAGTCTTCTAGTTGGAAAGTATCGGTTTGGGAGACCACTCTGGTTTCCACTTTGTTGGCGCTGATCGGTGGAAAATCGAAGGTAAAGCGAGTCTTACAGGCATTGCAGTCAAAATGCGGTGATGCACTCTTGATTTCACGAGACTCGATTCGAAAGAGCTTGTTGCAGCTCGGGCAACGCACATTGAAGTGGGCAAGTTGATTTGCGCCTAAGACCATTTTTTCAAAAGAAGCTTCGTTTGGTTTTTGTTCCATCACCTTTTTTTCAATGTTACTTATTAATAATGATCAGCCGGATGATTGTATTTTTCAAGCTCAATTCGAAATCTCTTTTTTGGGGTGCCCTCTCGGGAATTCTGATTGGAACCTCTTACATTCCCTTTCCTCCTTGGGCGATTCTTTTTTGTTATTCGCCTCTTTGGTTTTTCGCGCTGAAAAAATCCACGACTCGCAATCAAGCCCTGATCGCTGGCTGGACGGCGCAGTTCACACTGAGCTTGATTGGTTTTCATTGGATCTCTTATGTCGCTCACGAGTTCGGGTATTTGCCCTGGCCAGTCGCCTTGGCGGTGCTCTTGCTTTTCGCAAGTACCGTCCATATTTACATTCCGTTGTCAGTTTGGTGCGGGCTCTTTTTGCAGGAAAAATTTCACTTGCGTAAATCAGCCGTCTTGCTCCTGTTTGCAAGCCTACTGGCCCTTTCCGAGCATTTCTGGCCCAGTCTTTTCAATTGGAATTTGGGCTATACTTTGCTTTGGACAGCCTCTCCTCTCGCTCAGTGGGCGGACGTGATTGGATTTGAGGGATTGAGCTTCGGCATCTATTTGATCAATGCTTTTTTGCTCTGGCTTTTCTTGCGAAAAAATATGCGTGTTGGGATTTTGTCGGGCCTCGGTTTGATTTTTGTCTTGTCCTTTTTATTTTGGGGTGGCCTGCAAAAACAAAAAAAATGGAGTGCTCCGGATTCGAGTTTGGAAGCTGTGATTGTTCAAGCCAACATAGGAAATTTTGAAAAATTGATGGCTGAAAAAGGCAGTGGATTCCAACAAGAAATTGCTGATCAATTTTTTAGCCTCAGCAAAGAAGCTGTCAAATTACATCCAACTGCTCAATTGTTAGTCTGGCCTGAGAGCGCATTCCCTGATGTGCTGGATGATTTCGCGCAGAGTCGCAATTACCCCTCGCAATTTCGTCATTTTGTGCGAAGCGTTAATGCGGGAGTTCTCACCGGCGCTTATTCGCAGGATCCGCCGAATCGCCCTTTTCGAGATGACTATAACGGAGTTTTTCTTTTCGATTCGCAAGCGCAAATGATTGGCGAGGCTTATCACAAAACTCAGCTTCTTGCTTTTGGCGAGTACGTTCCTTTTGCTCGCACATTTCCGATCATCGCTAAATACAATCCTCTGGGCACAGGCTTCGGTCGCGGCTCGGGTCCCATGGTTTGGAAGTGGAATGGAACTGCGATGGGAATTCAAATTTGCTATGAAAGTTTGGATCCAAATTTTTCTGCCGGCTTGAGCCAAAAGGGCGCCGAGATTCTCGTCAATGTCACCAATGACTCTTGGTTTGGTCCGAACTCGGAACCCTCTCAACATCTCTACATGACCTTGGCTCGCGCCATCGAAACCCGGCGGCCACTGATTCGTTCGACCAACACTGGAATTTCATCCGTGATTTTGGCTGACGGAACCATTTTGGAAAAATCACCGACTTATCAAAAATGGTTTGGAAGCTACTCTGTCAAATTCCAGAAAAATCCTGAGCTCAGCTTTCATTCTCGATTTGGATCTTGGCTTTGGACTTTGATTTTCGTATTCGTAATTGTCGTTATTTGGCGAGGAAAGAAAAAGGATGCAAGAATTTCTGGCTCTTGATTGGGCTGATATTTTAAAACACATTCAAAGTTTTGCTACCAGCGGATCCGGCAAAATGAACATTGCAACACTGCAAACTCAAAGCAGTGCAAAAGCTGCAGAAAATTCAGTCAGTGAAATTTTCGATGCGGTTGAGCTTTTGCAAACTGGAACCCGGCCCTTTATGGAGGCTCTGGACCTTTACGAACCCTGGTTTTCAAGGATTAAACGGAACGCTGTTTTGCGAGCTCTCGAAATCAAAGACGTGCGCAGTTTTTGTCTCGAAGCGCTGGCACTGAAAGAGGCATCAAGCTCGATCAACAATGCTTGGTGCAAACGCATGCGTGAAGAAATCATGCAAGCTTCCGAACCCATCTCAGCGATTGATCAAATTCTGACTCCTCGAGGTGATATCCGTTCCGATGCCAGCGAAACCTTGTACCGTTTGTTTCACGAGAAAGAAAATTTGGCGCGGCAAATTGAAAAGACATTAGATAAAACAGTCCATGATCACGAGATGAGTTCTCTTTTGCAAGACAAGTACGTTACAACTCGCGAAGGGCGATGGGTGCTGCCGATCAAATCCGGAATGCAGCACTTTACACCGGGAGTGATTCATGGCTCCTCGCAGACCAAGCAAACTGTTTACATGGAACCACAAAGCATCGTTCCGATGAACAATCGCTTGCGCCAAGTCGAAGTGGAAATTGAAGACGAGATCGAGAAATTGCTCACCGAGCTTTCGCGCTATTTGAACGATTTGTCTGCAGACTTTGTTCGCACGCGGGATCTTTTGGAAAGTGCTGATGTGCTTTTGGCCAAAGCGCAATTTTCGATCCAGGTCGAAGCTCAAGAATTTACTTTTTCCACCGATCAGATTTTATTGAACGAAGTTCGCCACCCTCTCCTGATCCTCAGCGGCCGGCCGGTCATTTCAAATTCGGTTCATTTCACTGCTGAGAAATCAATTTTGCTTTTGTCAGGTCCCAATGCCGGCGGAAAAACAGTTTTGCTCAAATCGATTGGTCTTGCTTCACAGATGGCCCGCTGCGGACTGCCGATTTGTGCCTTGGAAAATTCGACTTTGCCATTTTTTACTGAGATTCAAGTTGGAATCGGAGATTCGCAAAGTGTGGGAGCGGAGCTCTCAACTTTCGCAGCTCACTTGAAAGTCCTCGAAAATGCGGCGGCCCTGAAAGGTCCATCGAATTTAATTTTGATTGATGAAATTTGCGGCGCTACGGATCCGGAAGAAGGCAGTGCCCTGGCTCGCGCTTTCATCGAGTGTTTTTCTTCGCATCAGGTTTTCGGCGTGATCACTTCTCACTTGGGACCGCTCAAGGCCGGATGGAAGCCCGAAGACCGAGTTCTCAATGGCAGCCTTGAATACGATGGGAAAACAGGCCGGCCGACCTATCAATATCTGCAAGGAATTCCGGGAGACTCGCTCGCCATTCAGACAGCAAAACGAGTTGGGGTACCAAAAGAGATTATTGAGCGCTCGATGCAACTTCTCTCACCTGAGACTCGCACTCGCTTGTCTGGAATTGAAGAGTTGGATCAGATGAAGGCCGACCTCAATCTCCTGCGCGATAATCTGAAAAAAGAACAGCAGCGAGCAAAATTTGAAAAAGATAAATTTGAGGCGCTGTCGCAAAAGTTGCAAAAAGAGAAAGATGATCTTCTAGCCAAATCGGTTCGCCAGGCAGAAAAGAAGATCGACGAACTGATTCAACAAACCAAAGTGGATCAAACCTTCAAGCGTCACATGAGTTTGCAAGAGATCAAACAAAATTTGCCGGAGATTGTGAAAAGCCGACCTGGTTCTGGCGCCTCCACTGGAGCGGAGTCAGCAGAAGACTTTGGACGAAAATTTCCACCAGGCAGCAAAGTCTTTGTGCCGACTCTCAATCAGGATGGCTTGGTGCAAGGCACGCCGAATTCCAAAGGTGAAGTTTTGATTTTGTCCAATTCGCTGCGATTGACCTTGTCGTGGCAAGAATTGAAACCGCCTCAGAAAGCGCAAAATCCAACGGCTAGTTTGGTTCGAAGGTCTACTGGAAATGGCTCAGGATTTTCAGCAGCTCTGTCATACGAAGAAAAGATTTTGGATTTGCGTGGACAAACAGTTGAAGAAGCTATTTCTGCTCTGGAAATGCAATTGGACCAATCGGCAAGTCACAAGGAAGATCGAATCAAAGTGATTCATGGGCATGGAACCGATGCCTTGAAGAAAGCTGTTCGAACTTATTTGTCTCGCTCCGTTTATGTTAAAAAATGGAAAGCTGGCTCTCCTGAACAAGGTGGTGACGGTATTACATGGGCGGAGCTCTCCGATGATTGAAGCTGATTTTTATCAAAATTTTCCAGTGCTGAAAAACCAGTACAATCAAGATCCCCTGCTCTCTCGATATTTAAAAGCTCGTTTGCCCGCTTCGATGTTTCATGAAATTTCACCGAAGCTTTCAGAGCTCGGAGCCTTGGCTGTTGGTGAGATGCTTCAATGGGCAAAAGAAGCTGAAGAAAATCCACCACGGCATATTCCTTTTGATGCTTGTGGAAAACGAATTGATCACATTCAAATGTCTCCGGCATGGAAAAAAATGGATGAGATCGCAGCCAAGCATGGCCTGATTGCTACGGGTTATGAACGAAAATATTCTGAGTTTTCAAGGTTGTTTCAGATGGCGCTTCTTTATCTGTATCATCCTTCGAGCGCCTTCTACAGTTGTCCATTAGCGATGACGGATGGTGCGGCTCGGGCTTTGGAATTGAATGCGGACGAGAAACTGAAATCCACAGCGCTTAAAAATTTATGTTCTCGAGATCCACAAAAATTTTGGACTTCGGGACAGTGGATGACGGAAAAATCTGGCGGCTCCGATGTGAGCGGCACTCAGACTATGGCTAAAAAAATGGGCGATCATTATGCTTTAACAGGCACGAAATGGTTCACCTCAGCCACGACTTCACAGATGGCGCTCACCTTAGCTCGCATCGAAGGCGCCGAATCTGGAAGCCGGGGCTTGAGTCTTTTTTATGTAGAACTGAGAAATCAAAAGAATGAATTGCAGAACATTCGCATTGAAAGACTGAAAGATAAATTGGGAACCAAAGCTTTGCCAACGGCTGAGCTTCGTCTGGAAAACACTCCCGCTCAGCTTTTAGGGGGCGAAGGTCAAGGCGTTCGGAGAATTTCCGCAGTCTTGAACATCACTCGGATTTACAATTCCGTTTGCTCCATCGCTCAAATGCGGCGTGGGATTGAGCTTGCGACCGAATATGCAAAACTGCGAGTCGCCTTTGGCAAGCCCTTGATCGAGCAGCCCTTGCATGTTCACACTTTATCAAATATGCAGCTCGAGTGGATGGCTTGCTTTCATTTGGTGATGAAGGCGACCGAACTGCTCGGCAAAGAAGAATGCGAAAAAGCCAGTGAGAGCGAGAAAGCCCTGCTTCGAATTCTCACTCCCCTAGCGAAGCTGACTTGCGGAAAATCCACTGTTACTGTGGCTTCCGAAGTTTTGGAATGCTTTGGCGGCGCCGGCTACATTGAGGATACTGGACTGCCTCGCCTGCTTCGAGATGCCCAGGTGCTAGCGATTTGGGAAGGAACGACCAATGTTCTTTCGCTGGATATGATGCGAGCCATAGAGAAGGACAAAGGTTTTGAGGCACTGTCAGAGGATTTGAATGCGCGACTCAAAAAAATCAAAGATGAAAATGCCAAGTCATTTTTAGCCAAGGCTTTTCAAACATTGCAGTCGCAGTTTTCTCAAACGGATCTGCTCATTGCCAACGCACGCGACTTGGCTTTGACCTTGACTCGAATTTATATGGCCAGCTTGCTGTTTGAATTTGCAGACGAAACAGGAAATGATTCGGATCTCCGTGCAGCCCAACACTGGTTGCGAGATCGCAGTTTTGCATTCAATTTAAAATCGAGTGCTGAGAGTTTGCTTTGAGCGAGGACAGTTTGAGCAAAAAAAGTCCTCCAACCGAAACTTCACCTCCGACGCCCAGTCCGCGCATTTCTTTTCCTGGTCGAATCCACTTTATTGCAAATGACCTCGAGCTTCAGGCTGCGGTAAACGCCTTAAATTCTGCCAAAGAACTTGGCTTTGATACCGAGACCCGACCCAGTTTTAAAAAAGGCACAGTTCACCGGGTGGCACTCTTACAACTCGCAACAGATTCAGATGCTTTTCTCTTCCGACTCCATCACATCAAAAGCTTCGACCCAATCAAATCAATTTTTGAAAATGAAAAAATTCTTAAAGTTGGTGCGGCGATT
This sequence comes from Bdellovibrio sp., assembly GCA_043740515.1. Lineage (GTDB taxonomy): Bacteria > Bdellovibrionota > Bdellovibrionia > Bdellovibrionales > Bdellovibrionaceae > 21-14-0-10-47-8. Next base: position 19,288 of record JAYUCD010000285.1, read on the forward strand.
CGAGATGACTTGAAGCAACTGCAGAAAATTTTTAGTTTCACTCCCAAAAATTTTGTTGAATTGCAAGAGCTCGCAAAAGCCAAGGGCCTTAAGAACATGGGGTTGAAGGGGATGACCGAAGAAGCCCTCCAGGCAAGCCTGTCCAAGGGTCCTAAACTGACCAACTGGGAGGCGCACACACTGAGCGAGCAACAACGGATGTATGCGGCTACGGATGCCTGGATCGGCTTGGTTCTATTTAAAAAAATTCAATCAGGCCAGGCCTAAGCTTCGTTGCTCGTTTTGTTTTCTGCAAGCTTCAGAGCTTGCAGCAAAGTCTTTTCCGTTTCGAAGGCGCTTTTTTGCAGCTCCGGTTTTTCTTTCAGTTTGCCGACGACGGACTCGGGCGCGAAACTGAGAATCTGAGAGATTTCTACGAGCCGCGAAAGTTCCGATCCCAATTCGCGTCGCAAACTGGGTGGAGATTGATCCAGCAGTTTCGAGAACTCAACATTGGCTCCGCCTTGGCCTGAGACTTCGCCTAAAACATGGTAGATTGAATTGGTCATTTCTGTTCCAGCTTCTCGCCACTGGCCGGCATCAATCAAACCTGAAACTTTTTTGAAACGCTTGTTCACTTCTTCTCGCAAGTCTCTTTGTTTTTGCCCCCAAGCCAACTCTCTTCGCGCTTTCCAGAAAAGAACCGAAGTTAGAACGACGAAAACTAAAACCCACAGCCAAGGTGCCTTTGATCCCAAGGGTCCGGCACGCGAAGCCTGCCAAGACACCAAAATATCAGGCAGTTGATTTTTCTTTTCAGGAGTCATGACTTGATTGGCGCCAGAGTTTGAAACGGGAGGAGTGACCCCGGCAGTTCCGTTTGGATTGGCGATAATCTTTAGCTGAATCGCCTCGGTGTTCTTGATGACATATTTCTTCTGTTGCGGATCGAACACCGAAAAACTCATAGCTGGCAAAGTGATGTCGCCTTCTTGCCTTGGAATCAACAAAACTTCGAATTCTTTGTAACTCTTCCCGTTCTTGAAAAACTTGGCCTCGCTTTTGGTGTCGTAAGTTTCAATCGTGGCCGGCAAGCCCAGCGAAGGAAGCTCAATCAGTTTAGCATTTCCACTTCCTTCAAATCGCACTTTGAAAGAAAACGGCTGATTCACTGGAAATTTATTGCCCTCGACTTGGGCGTGCACATCAAACTGACCAACAGCGCCTGAAAAATTATTCGGTTTTCCTTCGAGCGGCAAAGGTTTCACTTTGATTTCGATGCGATCGCTGGAGCGTTGATAGGTGTAAGGCTTGCCGAAGCCAAAGGTACCGAAAGGATCACTAGGGAGCTGAATCTGAGCTTTGATTTTATACTCGTCAATCACTGAGACTCCGGGCTTGATTGGAAAAAGCGCGTGGCTCGCCAGCAAAGCTTTTCGGAACGGAACTCCATTCACCAATTCCTGCGTGAAATTGAGCGCTGGCACTTCTTCAATGATCTCTTTCCAAAATCCCTTGAGGTCCGGAAATTTCAATCGATCCAATGCTAAAATATTTCCACGAGTGTAGATGTTCCAATTCACTACGATCTGTTCACCCTCATAGGCTTCTGTTTTATCAGTTTCACAGAGCACAAAAAAAGCTTCGTTGGTATTTTTTGGCAAAGTGCGAGAGGTCGGTGGTGCCGGCATTCCCCTGCGCTGCAAAAGTTGATTGAACATTTCTTCGGCTTGATCCATCTCATCTTGCGGAGGCAGTCCCCGTGGCGCTTGCGCCGCTCCACTGCCCTGACCAGAAACTCGAATAGAAATGGGCTTTGTTGTGTAGGGCTTGCCGTCGACGATGACTTCAAAACCGGGGATGGTGATGGTTCCCTGTTTTTTAGGCGTCAGCAAATAATTGAAATCCTGCCTTCGCACCGACTCGAATTGCATTCCACCTTGCCCCTGAACAAGTTTGCTCGAAGTGCTGCTTGCCGAGGATGAATTCACCAGATCAAAGCCGTTCAAATTTGGCACCCGAGGTTCAGTGACCTCAACTGAATCATTCGACTGCACTGAAACGGACAAGGTGAGGGTATCGCCCAGTCCCATTTCGTTTCGATCGACTTGGGATTGGACAATGACTCCTGCGTGCGCAAGAGCTGTTAGCAATGAAATTAAAAAAAACAATTTGATACTAAGAAAGCTCTTCGTTTGTTTTGCAGTCATTTTTTTATCAATCATTCTTTACCAGTCTTTCGCTCGGGGCTTTTCTTTAACTTCTTTTTTATTAAACTCGCCGCGAATTTTTCGTTCCTGCTGCTTAATTTCACCTAATATTTTATTTACATCTCCCGGAGTCAAATCATCACTTTTAAATTTTTGGGGCTGCGGCTTATTCTTTTGATACTGCTTAGGCTTCTCATCTTTCTTTTTGTCATCATTCGAGTCACCTTTGCCATCTTTTTTATCATCGTCTTTGCCGGGATCATCTTTTTTCTGATCTCCGTCTTTGCCATCCTTTTTATCTTTCTGGTCCTTATCGTCTTTGCCTTTTCCTTTGCCTTGTTGGTCCTGGGTCAAAAGCTCAACATTAGTCTTGGTTTCTTTCGAGTCCGGATCGAACTGCAAAGCCATTTGATAATACTGCAATGCCTCGTCTTTCTTTTTTGCTTTTTGAAACACTTCGGCAATATTGAAGGCGGCAGCAAAAGCAGTCTGCGAATTTTTTGCCAACTTCAATGCCACCTCATAGGAAGATTGCGCCTTCTCCGTCTGCCCCAAAGCTTCATAGGTTAGGCCTAAGTTCAAATGCAGGTTTGCTTGATAGGGATCCTTGGCAAGACCGGAAAGAAATTTATTTTGCGCTTCCCCAGGCATTCCCTTTTGCAAGTCGTTGACAGCTTTCCGATTGTTCCAGTATCCCGATGGACTGCTGCTTTCGGCTTGCGCAACGAGCGAAGAAAAAATAATAGCACTGAGAAAAAAAGCGAAACCATACTTCATGTTGCTTCGCCTTCGGTGACTTCGAAGCGACCTTTCCAAAGTCGCGAGGCTGGCCTTCGGTCCCCTAAAAACAACTCAAGCATTGCAATGAGCAGTCCAAAACAAATAAAAATTTGAAAGCGCTCCTCGTACTGAGTTGCGATTTCACTATCGAACTGGGTTTTTTCTAGCTTGTTCACGTCATCAACTATTTTTTGAATATGATTTCCGCCGGGAGAGGCGTGATAAAAAGATCCTCCACCAGCTTGCGCCAAAGCATGGAGCTCGTCTCCCCTGACGGTTGATAAAATTGTTTGCCCTGCTTTATCTTTTTTATAGCCGCGCAAAAATCCCATGGCGTCTTTTTCAGGAATCGCCCCGCCCTTCTCCGTTCCATAAGCTAGCGCAAATATTTCAGTCCCCTCTTTAACAAGTTTTTGCGCTTCATCCAGAGCTCCGGGTTCATGGTCCTCGCCATCTGAAGCGAGCAAAATAACTCGGGTGACCTTCACCGTATCAGTGACGTCGACTCCGCCGCGCTTGAAAGCTAAATTCGCTTCTTCGAGGGCCAAGCGAAACTCAGTTCCTTGAGTTGACACAGAAAGTGGAGTCAATGAATCCAGATACATGCGAAGCGAGCTCGGATCTGTTGTCAGAGGCGACATCAGGGTCGCGCTGCCAGCGAAGGCAACAATGCCGATTTTATTTCCAGGCATCAGTTCAATCAATCGGGCCAGCTCAATTTTCGCTTGCTCCAGACGATTTGGCCTGACGTCTTCAGTAAGCATGGATTCGGAGACATCCACAACCAACATCAATTCGACTCCCTCGGAGCGAATTTCTTGTTTGCTCTCACCCATTTGAGGCCGGGCGAGCGCAATCACAAAGAGAATCACCACGAAGCACTGAAGTGCGAGCTTCCAACGCCGTCTCCGATTTGAAACGGAAGAGGTCAGAAAGGGAGTTAAGCGAGCGCCTAGAAACTTTTGCAACTTTTTTTTCGCCTGCTTGGAAAAAATCACGAATAGAAGAACCAAAATAGGGATTGACCACAAATAAGAGAAGGCTGCGATATTTTCAAATCGAAACATATCGGCCTCCTTCTTGCTTGGTCCATCTCTCAATATTATCCACTTGAGATCGCAAAAGACGGCTCAGTTGTTCGCAATCCTTCAGAGACATTTGCCTTTCAGATCCCTGGGCTCGAGACAACTCAGCCAAGGCCTGCTTCAGTGGTAAGCGAAAAGCTTGGTAAAACTGTACATGGTTTTTTTTCAGATCAGAAAGAATTTTTTGTTCTGACCACTTGAGAGTTGGAACCTGAAAGTGGCGAGCTAGATATATTTTAAAAGCTTCATTCAATTCGGAAACCAGCAATCGAGATTGTTCCATAGATAACTCTTCACCCGAGAAATAACTTCTCTGTAATTTTCTCAAACTTGCATGAAACTGAAAGTAGGGCTCTTGCACCATCTCTTGCAAGCGCATCTCTGCCAAATGCTTTTTTCTCTGCGACCGAACGCGAAACCGAAATGCAGCGATAGACAACATCAATAAAATAAATCCGAGCAAGCCAAATAAATACCAGATCGGCAAGGGCAATTGAAAAGGTCCTCGAGGACCATAAGGCTCAGTGGGTGGATCTTTAGGATCGATCACTGATTTCACAGTGAATTGCAATCCATTCAAATGAACGGCTATTTCTCCAGAGGCCAAAGGCAAGC
>JAYUCD010000286.1:0-6095 GCA_043740515.1 Bdellovibrio sp.
GATCAAACTTACAGACACAATTTCAAAACCAACATCAGCCAGAATGAAGGCCAAGTTGAATACTATGTGAAAACTCTTGGAAAAGAAAAAATTCAACTGCTTGAATCGAAACTAACTGTTTCAGGTTGCCCAGCCTCTCAAGTTTCTCATCAGACATTCTGGATCCCCGACAGTCAGAAACCGAACCAGGGATATCAGCTTTTTCTAAATACGGTGTTTGAATCATTGCCCCAAGTGAAGGGAGTCGTTCGGCATGTCATTCATGGTCTTCAAGGATGCCAAGCTGTAGAGCTTTCTACAACTCTGAAAAAACAAGTTGCAGCGCCCGCCCTTGGCCCAATTTGCCAAGGAACCACAGCTTCAAATTCTTGTCGAGTGAAAATCTACTGCAAAGAAAAAGACCCACTGACCTATTTTTATGAAGTCGAGATCTGGGATCGGCCCACAGGCCAAACCCTGAATCAATTTATGAATCATGGCGATGGCACTAGAGGATTGATGGTTTTAGCAACTGTCACTCCAGCCAACGATGGAACTTTTCTGACCTATTCAGGAGCCGGAAATCAGCTGAAGGTTCATCTCGCCACGAGCAATGGGATTTTTCAGTCGGCACAGGGAAATCCTGTGGAGCTTAAATGCCAAATCTATTGATGTCGTGAGATGCATGGCCAGGCTTTTGCTTTTTTAATTAAAGCATGAAGCTTGGCTCCTTTTTGGAAAAATTAAAGGCATTTCCCTTGGTCATTTTGTTGATCTTCTCAACAAGCGTTAGCCATTCTGGGTATCTACCGCCTGAGCGTCTCAAAATGAGACAAGACATGATCGAGTACGTACGCCAGAACCTTCCTTTGATTTTTAAAGGATTTGGTGAAAACTTGCTGAATCCTAAAACTCAGCCCACTGAGAATTCAGATATTTGGGTCACCGCGGTCAAATACTGGCTTGAATATGAAAAAAAAGAACAAATCAGACAGATGCCTTTTGAATTTATCAGTGACGACGAATTCAAAGTTGTTGATGTAACCCCCAATCGATTGGCCATCAACACAGGAAGCAAAATTCTCTTCAATGCCAATCGACTTTCAGATATGCCACAATTTACCCTGAACGATGCTGTGCAGTTGCTCTTGCATGAGTACAATCATCTGATGCCGGATCAATTGGAAATTCATGATTGGCGGGGAATAGCTATTGAAACAGTCCCCTGGACTCAAGAAAAGAAAGACGCTTTCGCCACGGCGATCTCATCGCTGTGTAAAAAAATGACTCTTTCCACGACGAATTCCCGACAGGAAGCGACGAGCATTCTAGATTTGGGAGAGCCCTCTTTGGCTTTCCGCAATGTAGAAAGTCACTTGAAATCGATGGTTCGAGAAAGATTTATGATTTGGACCGAATCAGATCATTATTTTGAGATTGAAGAGGAGTTCTATAAAAATTTACATGTAGACGAACCTTTTGTCTTTTTCAAAAGTCTCAATCTTTCCCATGCAAATTGGACCGACAAGAAAAAGTTAGAGTATACATTGGTTCCCAAAATCGAAATCATTTCTTTGACAACCAATTCAAAGCAAGAAGCAGTTCTCGAAGCTCATTATTACCCGCGCTTTCTTCTTGGCGGATCCAAACTTTCGATGGGTTATTTGCAATCCAATGTTACAAGAACAATCAGCAAAGGGGAGCGACGCTTCAACTTTCGAGTTCAGCAGCAAAACACTTCCTTTCGCATGACTCAACAAATTGACCGAGATCAGTCACGCTTTATCAGTATCGATGTCGACGGAATGGCAGGGCTTGAAACTCAAAGCGCATTAAAAAGAGTTGTTCTACTAGCGCAAAATTCTCAGGGGCTCAAATACAGTTATCCTCCAGTGAGAATCAAAAAACAAATGCCGGGATCCAGATACAAAATGATTTTTCAAGTTCCTGCTGAACTATCTCTTGAGCTCACTGAAGTGCTTGTGCAATCAAAGAACTCGGATGGTTTTCCAGTCGAACTTTCAGTGCGTCCAACAGATTCTCAAAAAATAACTTCCCGTGGCCCAGAAAAAGAAAGACCTCCAGGTCGAGGTCCACGGCTCTCCCATAAATTAGCGGTACGCTTTTGGGAAAGCAAAGAAAGCAATTTCAATCTTGATGTCAGCAACGGCGAGGGAATCATTGGATTGACGATAGAGTCCAGGGTGCCTTTGATTTTTACAGAAGGATTAAGAAAAAATGGAGCCTATTGGGGTCGAGGCCCGATGGTCACTGCTGAGAAGAAATATTTTAGCAAAGAGCAATTGAAAAAATACCAAGATTCGAAGCGAAGCTCTCAGTATTCCATTCCAATTTGGTATAAAACTTACTCGACTTCAGCTTTAACAAAAATAGAATCGGTTAATCAAATTGACGACAGTCACATCCGAGGTGTCACCGGACTGTGGCTGCACTATGCCGACGGAGAAGTGATTCGGCTCGAATTGCCAAGTGAGCCCACAATTCAAATCCTCGATGAAGTGAGCCAAAGGTTTCAGCAAGAAAAACGAAAAATGATTCGTGAAAAGAAAGCGACAGAGCGATTTGCAGTCCAGCCGGAGATTCGCAGCTGTGGACGCATCTATCATTAAAAAATAGAATCCGAACCGAAATGCAGATTTTTGTTGAGCTGCAGCCGCCCCGTCGGGCTGAGATGGATGTGAATCTCAAAGGTCCCTTGAGTGGTTGCCGCCAAGTAGCCATCATCGAGCAAACCTGAAATTTGAAATTTCTGAGTCTGCAGCAACTGAAGAACTTCCTGATTCAAATTCTGTGCATTCTTCTGCAGTGAAACGAGATGGTCTTGACTGTCTCCATGAATGACTGCGCTGAGCCCATCGGAATGAAGTTGAATCTCAGCATCAAGAACAGCTTGTACCGACACCTGACCTTGCAAATTTTGAGATTTTAAAACCTGTCCAATCAAAATCTTGAAAATTTCCAATCTTGGCTTCGGATGCTGCTCGTCCTGAAATAAACTTTCGTGGGTCAAAATAAGAGTTTTGTTTTCAATAGGTGTCTTAAATTCCGATTGATTAACGAATCTTATATTGTTGATCTCGCTGATTGCCCTACTTAGATTTCTTATTAGAGAATATCCAGCATTCAAATCAAGAAAACAAATGCCAGGGTTCTCCTGACAGAACTTCGCCCAAACGGGTAAGGCTTCAAATCGCTGCAGAGCTATCAGCTCCGCTTCCCCTCCCCCATTTCCGACACTGCGAATTGCATGCGTAGCTATTCCGGTCGTCAGTAGGATGATTGTCGAAAACAACTTAATGACTTTCATGAACCGTGCCTTTGTCTGTGAGAAGATTGAAAAACTGAAGACTGAGGCAGTAGAGCTTTTCTTTCGGCAAATTTTTTGAAGCGTCGACATAAGGCTCCAAAACTTTGAGAGCCAGGGATTGCAGCTCTGCCATCACTTGGGGAATTTTATCGATTGGCAACCCAATCATCGTCGACGAGTTAAAGCGCTCCTCCGTGCTCTGAACATCGAGGGCACTTTGAGCTTTCGAAAGAATTTGCGAATGAAATTGGCGAATTGCCATCGAAGGAGCTGCATTGCCAATCTGGGTTCGCAAATCAACTTGATACAGCTTGGCCGATTCATCAAATGTCACAAGTTTTAAATCAATCAATCTTTGCACTGAAATCTTCATATCCTTTAGTGGAATTCCCAAAGCCTGGGAAGTGAGTTTTAGATTCGAATATTTTTTCGAATCCATTTCAATCAATTCCAAAAAAGCGAGATAGCGCCACTCGGCAATTGTTTTAAACTCGTCCAGAGTGATCGCATTTTTCATCGCTTCAATGCGAGATCTGATTTTAATGAGACTTTCGCTTTTTTGCTGTGGATTTCGGCTGAATCGGCTCTTCATCAGATCGACCCAATGGTCTCTTTGTTCCGGTGATAGGCCAAGATTTTTGCTGATTTGAAAAATTCGACCTGAGGAAAGAGCGATGCGATCTTTGAGGACATCTGTCAAAGTCGAAGGAGCGAGGCCCAAATCGCGAGCGAAAGCTCTTTGGGAATAAAATGGACGGCGACGCACACGACGGCTCAGTTCGTAGGTGAGATATTCTCTGTGGTCTTCAACAAAAGCTTGTTTCATTAGAAAAGGGCGTACATGGGGGGCCTATAAATTGGCAAGTGAAATGTGTTCGGTAATAATAAAGGTTTTACCGAACACTTCCGAACAGTCTGATCACGGAATTCGTTCGATGAGCAAATCCGCCTTAAGGCGCCACGACAAGGATTCGACATTTCTTGTGTTGGAAGCCCAAGCCGTCGTTTCCAGTCTAACATCTCAATTTGAGCCGCCAACTAAAGAAGCATTTCAATGCCGAAACCTGCAAAATTCTCGAAGCAACAACAAGAGGGTCATTGCATTTATCTTCGATGGAATTTTTGAGGCTGTTCTCTAAAAACTAGGTTTGAGTGTTCTGAAATTTCACAACCCAGTCCTCAAGGCAGCCGCTCCCTTGTTTGTCTTTTTTATTTTTGCGCTCGCATATTGGTCGTTCTTGACCATTGAATTTGGCGGCAATCCCAGGAACTTAACACTTGGTCACCGCATTGCACATCAAGATCGAAGCCGGAGAATCTCTTTCGGACAAGTGTTCCTGCGAGAAACGGTTTTTAATTCGAGCAAATTTCTCATTGAACATTTACGAATTCTTCATTATCTCCTTCCTATGAAAATTCTCTTCGTACTGTTGTTCCCTTTGCCCATTTTTGCAGTGTCGTTTGAAGTCATTGGCCCCTGCTCAGACAAGCCTATTTATCAAGTCAATGAAGCTGTGCACGCTCAAAATTTGGGAGATCTAACCGAATCTCTTCTCAAGCATAGTGGCCTGCCGTTTGAGGGCGATCGAACTGGTATTAAATCGATTGACCATTCGCCCACTGGTGATAAAGCAATCGAGGTTTTATCTGATATCAAAATGCGAGCCTATGGATGGTGTGTAGAGGTCGATGGCAAACAACCCGAGACCATGCCAGATCAGGTCCCACTCGAACCGTCTGCCAAAAAAGTAAAATGGTTTTATGCATTTTCTTTGTATGAGTCTGGAAATTGGACCCAGTACTGCACTCCTTCTTACACCATCAAAGCAAAACAGATTTGCCCTTAAATCTAAGATTGGTTTAGAGTTTTCGGGAGGCGGTTCTTGTTTGGGCTAGTAAATCGCGGGCTGACTGAAGTTGAACAAACATCGATGTTGCTGAGGTACCACCGTGCGATGTGCGGTTATCTACGACCGCATCAAAGGTTAGCTTTGCCAAAGATTTTTCATCAAACAACGAGTGAAATTTTCGCAATTCTCCAAGGCTTAGGGCCTCTAGGGATTTCTTTTGCTCGATGCAATCACGAACCATTTTTCCAACAATCTCATGCGCCTCTCGGAAAGACAGTCCTTTTAAAACCAAATCATCAGCAAGGTCGGTGGCATTTGAAAAGTCGCCGGTCAAAGCTTGGCGCATGCGATCTCGTCTCCACTGCAGCTTTTGCAGCATCAAAGTCGCCATTTGCAGACATTGCAAAGTGACGGGATAAGTTTGATCGCTCGACAATTGGATCTGATCAAACCCGACGGAATTCTCGGAACAATTGCTGGCGACGACACAATCTTTGTCGCTCCTGCCAATGTGAAAAAAATTGCCTCCACACTCACTGCTATTTTCGAAAGCCTGAATTAGCTACTAAATAATTTATTGTTAGTTTTGGACTCAATCTCTCTTTTGACTTCGGCGATCTTTTTGCCGACGGTCTCGGCTTTTGGTGTAGCCTTCACTCCACTTTCTGGACCGCGGAAGGGCAAGAAATAACACAGGCTGAAAAAGTCGTCTTGGAATCAACCGCCGAAGATAATAAAAAATCACTGCATCGACGGTTGCTGGAACCCACAGAGGTGGATTCTCGGTTCGAATGACTTTCATAATCAATCGGGCCACCGAGTAAGCGTTTGTGAAACTGAGCTTCATTAGCTTTTCGATGAAGGGACTCATGTTGCTGTAGTAATCACCGTAGGTTCCTGAGTAGCCCATATCGGGATGGGATTTTTTTGTGTAGTAA
>JAYUCD010000287.1:0-5160 GCA_043740515.1 Bdellovibrio sp.
CCTTGCCTTGCAGTCCGCCAGTCACTGTTTTGATAGCACGAACTTTATTTTGATTCAGGAAATCGGATTTTGCCAAAGGTGGAAAGGCGTTGGGAATGCCTTGACCTGCCGGCTGGTGACAGGCCGCACAGTTGGTTTTATAGATGCCCTCTCCCCTCGTAATTTTTTCTTCCTTGGTTTTTGCTACAGGCAGTGGACTTGCTGCTTGATCAACAACTCGAATTCCAGCGCCTTCAGGTAAATAAACTTCGTCCGTGATTTTGCCAGAGTAAACAAGTTTATCTTCATCACCAGACACCTTGAGCTGGCCAAGCGCACCTTTATTGAAGGCTCGGGTGAGCGAGTGATCTACCAAAATAAATGTACCGGGAGCACTGGCTTTGAACTCGACAATCGATGCGCCGCCCGCTGGAATCATAGTGGTTTGCACATTGTGCAAGATGGCTTGTGTATTTCCTTCCACCCAAACATTTTCAAAAATTTCGCCGATCACATGAAAAGAGGAAGTTAAATTCGGCCCACCGTTGCCAACAAAGAGACGCACAGTTTCGCCAACTTTAGCCGTCAGTGCTTTTTCACCAAGCATGGCTCCTACTGAGCCATTGAAGACAACGTACTCTGGCTTTTCGGCGATGGCTTTTTGCATACTGAAGGGCTGAAGTCCCTGCTGTCCGTTGGCACCTTTGGTGTAAAAGTCGCCTTGCATGACATAGTATTCGTGATCCACTTTTGGCAGGCCTTCTTTGGGCTCGACCAAAATCATTCCATACATTCCATTTCCCACATGCATTGCCACGGGCGCGGTGGCGCAGTGATAAACGTAGAGACCAGGGTTCAGTGATTTAAAGGAAAAAACAGAACTGTGTCCTGGAGCTGTCAAAGAGGACGCAGCTCCGCCGCCTGGACCGATCACAGCGTGCAAATCAATATTGTGAGGCATCTTATTATCTGGGTGATTGTCGAGATGAAATTCAACCAGATCGCCTTCTCGGATGCGAATAAATTTTCCTGGAACTTTTCCACCAAAGGTCCAGAACGTGTACTTCACTCCATCAGCAAGATTTCCTTCAATCTCTTTCACTTCCAAATGGACGATCACTTTGCTTGCATGTTTTCGTTTGATCGCCGGCGGCACCGAAGGAGCATCCGAAAGAATGGCGCTTTCCTGACCCTCAATTTTCTCGAGGCGATTTTGCTCAGTCGAGGCCTGGGCGCAAGCAGTGAAAAGTGAAAACACAATCAGAGTGGCAATTGAAGTCATGGAAACTCTCTTTCTTATAAAGCTTAATCAAGATGTGGGTGCAGACTTCGAGCCAACTCAACTCGGCTCACTCCTAGCTCGCACAAATAATTGGACGAATTGCCTCAATGAGGAGACTTAGTGACCCAGATCTCAGAGCTCAGAGATACCTACTGACAAGAATCAAGAAATCAGATGGGGCTGATGCTTTGGCAATCCCATGGTGAAACGAGTGTTCAAGCAGTCAGAATCGTATTCTAAGAAGCCACCATTTTTTTGCAAAATGCTTTGCGAAATACTCAAACCCAATCCCGTTCCATACTGAACTGATTTGGTCGAATAAAAGGGGTTGAACATTTTCTTTTGGACATCGGCATGAATGGCTGTCCCACTGTCCGTCACCGATATTTGCACCATGTTGGGTTGATCGTGAACTTGAATTTCCACCCATTTTTCTTGTCTTGCATGAATCGCATCAAAGGAATTATTGAAAAGATTGATCAAGACCTGCACGATTTGATGGCTTCGACAGTCGACACTGAGAGTTGCTGAGATTTTGGGTTTGCGAAAGATGATTTCAGATTTATCAAATCGATGGGCGCAAAGATCAACCGCATCATCGAGAAGACCCTGAACAAAAGTCTGCGAGGTCGGCTCTTCATCTTGATGATGCGCCATTGTCTTCATGCTATGGACGATTTTGGCAATTCTTTGACCGGTGAATTCGATGGCTTCGGCGAGTTTTTTCATTTCAGTCCGGTCCAATTGCTGTTCCTCAAGACAGGACTTTAACATCTCGACTCGGCCTAAAATAACCCCCAATGGATTGTTGATTTCATGAGTGATCGCAGCTGCCATTTCACCAATCGCTGATAATCGAGAGGCGGAAATCAATTGAGCTTGTTGCTCCAAAACCAAGCGCTGAGCTTCTTTGAGATCGGTAATTTCATAACGAATGGACAGGTACTGGAGCGGCTTTTCGTCTATACCAAGAAAAGGAACGATGGTGGTGTGTACCCAGTAAAGATTTCCATTTTTCTTGCGATTGCAAATCTCACCTCGCCAGACCTGACCTTGCGTGATGGTTTTCCAAAGATGAGCAAAAAAACTTGCCGAGTGAAATTTTGAATTGATGATTCGGTGATTCTGGCCAATCAATTCAAGCTGAGTGTAACCTGTGATCTCACAAAATTTCTCGTTGATATAAGTGATCGTTCCCACTGCATCCGTCGCGGCCACGATAGCTGCTTGATCGAGAGCGTATTTTTGATCAGAGAGCTGCTTGATTAATTCTTGATTCAATTGCATAGAAACGCTTCCTTTGGTGAGGAGCCGGAGGAGAAGATCTTGGCCAGAAAACAATGGAAAGAGTTAGGAAATTTTCACAGAGACTTTTTTCTGAGACAAAATGGCCCAAGAGACTTCAGTCTTGAGGTTAATCTTTCCACTCGTCAATTCAAGTGTTAAAAGAACCCATGTCACTTGGTTCCATTGTCGTCATTGATGACGACCCAGAAATGCGATCGATGATCAAAGACCACCTGAAGCGCCAAGGTTATCAGGTGCGAGATTTTGGAAGCAGCCTCGAAGCTGTCAGGTACCTCTCGTCCTCAGGACTGGATGCATTGGGAACGGAACTTTTGCTCACCGATTTAAAAATGCCGGATCTCGACGGCATGAGTGTCTTACAACATATGCGACAGCTCCCGAATCAGTTCCCGGTGATCATTATGACTGCCTTCGCCTCCGTTGATACGGCCATCGAGGGCCTGAGACGAGGCGCTTTCGATTATTTAACCAAACCTTTCAAACTGACAGAGCTCACGCTGACGATTGAACGAGCTCTCAGTTATTACCGGTTGAAAATTCAACATCAAGCTCTGACTCTCGAAGTGCGGAAGAATTGGAGTTCCCACAATATCATCGGCAAGAGCTGGGCAATGCAAACAATTTTTGATTTGATCGAGCGGATAGGCCCGGTGAACACTAGCGTTCTGATCACCGGCGAAAGTGGTTCTGGAAAAGAAGTGGTGGCTCGTGCGATTCACAACCGAAGTCCACGCAGTGAAAAACCATTTGTAGCCATCAACTGCACAGCAATTCCAGAAGCCCTTCTGGAGTCTGAACTTTTTGGTCATATGAAGGGTTCCTTCACCGGCGCAATTCAAGATAAAAAGGGTCTCTTTGAAGAAGCCAAGGGCGGCACGATTTTTCTTGATGAGATCGGCGATATGGATGTGTCTTTGCAGGCCAAGTTGCTGAGAGTTCTGCAAGAGCGAACAATTCGGCCGGTCGGCAGCAATCAAACCAAGCAGATCGATGTCAGGATCATCGCGGCGACTCACAAAGATTTAAAAAAAGCCATCGCTAATGGCGTCTTCAGAGAAGATCTGTTTTACCGCCTGGCTGTCATCCCTGTGGTTCTTCCACCGCTTCGTCATCGCCCCGAAGACATTCCCCTGCTCGCTCATCATTTCCTGAGAAAATATTCGGCGCTCAATAATGACAAGGTCGTGAGCTTTTCACAAGAGGCTCTGGTCGCTTTGGTGAGTTGCCCATGGCCTGGCAACGTGAGGGAACTTGAGAACATGGTCGAGCGCTTGGTGGTGATGACTCGTTCGAATCTGATTGATGTATCCGACATTCCAAAACCAGAAGAATCAACGCCTGAGAATTTCTTCGGCCAAGCCACCAGTGATTCACCTACACTTGAAGATTTGGAAAAAAGATACATCCAGCTGATCTTGGAAAAAACTGGCGGTAAGAAAGAAAAAGCTGCGCAAATTCTAGGAATCAATCGTCGCACCTTGTATCGCAAAGAAAAAGATTATGGGCTTGCCACTGAGGATTCGACTCAGCTTGGGAAAACTGAGGCAGTAAAGTCAGAATTAAAAAAGACATAGAAAATTTCACAATAGGCCTACTTTTTCATTTGGGGTTTTCGATTCATAAACTGCATCTGTAAAGATGAATTAATTCAGGTTTTCAATTCTCCCTTTCCCAATCGAGATCTCTCAATGCGAGAGCTCGATCGACCTTTTCTCTTAATTCAGCTAACTTGAATGGTTTGGTCGCGCAATCAAAAGCACCAGTCGACTTGGCTCGCAAAGCAATTTCGTTTGAATCATAAGCCGTCATCAAAATGATTGGAACGTTGGTTGCCATTTCTGTGATCAGAGCGACCAATTGAATTCCTGTCATGCCAGGCATATTCCAGTCTGAAATCACAAGATCCAATTGTCTGCAAAGATCGAGACTGCCATCTTTCTTTCGTTTCAAAGAAAACTCACCATCCTGAATTCGCTTGAGAGCTTCGCAGGCCAGTCCTGATTCGGTGACCTTGTGACCAATCGATTTTAAATAGTCGACCACCAGCGATCGCATGGCCGCATCGTCGTCAATCACTAGGATATGATGAACTCTGGACATAAAATCTCCTTCAGCCTTTCAAGATGCGAGACCAAATGTCTCAAACTTTAAAAAACTTGAGACAGAGCCGCTCGTTTTTTTCGATCTTGTTTGCACGAGACGAGAACAGGCAACTGATGAGCACGAGACATGCCATCTATTTTTTTACTGTTTTAATACTTTTTTAGAACCTTAAGCTCAAGGGACTTTGAAGTAAGGCACTCTCCATAAACTTTACCAGAATTGCAAAACGGAATAGAGCTCGATGTTCTAGTATTGACTGGACGAAATTGTTTCTCGATTTAATTCAAAGCTAATGGCTCTTGGATTCTATTGTTTTTCGCGCAAGTAAAAGTGCTGTGACGACGAAACGACAATTTTATCTTTCTTTAGAAACCCGATCTGCAGCTTAAACCAAGACCCCAGGAGTCGGCGTTTTTCGCTCGGCTCTCCAAGCTGGGTAATTGACTCTCACGTCGCCGTATTCTTCGTAAGTCGTATCACAGCCGAAT
>JAYUCD010000288.1:0-11380 GCA_043740515.1 Bdellovibrio sp.
CAAAGTGCGGCTATTCTTTTGGTCGACTTGTGGAAAGAGACTAAGGCGGGATCTCTCTGCCACATAGAGGGATCCATCTTTGTATGCAACGCCGTTTGGCTGACTCATTCCAGATCGAATCACTTCCACGCTCTGAGCTTCGCCTTTCATATCGGGATCGCGGACTCGGTAAAGCTTGCCAGTCTCGGTGCCAACAAAAACTTCACCGCGTTCCCCAAGTGTCATGGAGCGAGCTCCCGGAACCACTGCAAAGATAGATATCTCAAATCCTTTTGGCTTGGTCAGTAGCTGGAGCGGAAGCTTCGGTCTTTTCTGAGGAACTTTTGGAAATCCAGATTTTGACGCTGGAAACTTGAGCATCCAGGATTCTTCGACTGGCGCTTCGCTGCCCTTGACTGTCAGAGTAACAAGCTGGAGGCACAAAACAAACAGCGCTATCATTTGTGGAAAAGCGAAAAAAGAAGCTTTCATCTTGAAAAAAAGTCTGCCAGATTTTTCTAAGCAACGGAAGACCTCTTTAAATTGTCAAACTGCAAGGTAGGAGTTATGAATTTTCATGACCAAATTTTTCTTTCTCACTTTCAGTCTTTTGGTTTGCTCCTGGAATCAACAAGCTTTCGCAGAGGACTTTTTTCTGGTCGAAGCCTCCGCTCGCAGCCAACCTCAGGCAACAAATTTAGTCGGAACCTTGGCTCATGACGGCTTGCTTTGGCGAGAACAAGGAAAAGAGAAAGTCCCAGCAAGTCCACTTTTTGGATACTATCGCTTGGGAACTCGTTTTGGCGGAAGCCCCAGTCTTGCCGGATTTTTGCAAATAGCGCCGATCGCCCCGGTGGTTTTCGAAATTCAGCGAGGCTTCACTCAGCGCTTCAGTCGCCCCGCCGGTTTTGATTGCGATCAAGTCCAATGTTTTGGTCAGATTCAGCGCACGGATTACAGCTTGCGTTTAGCCGCGGCCTACGAAAATTTTATTTTGATCGAAAGCCTTTTATGGAGAGAGCTCGAAACAGAAGCGAACTCTCAGAAAATTTTTATTGAGCTTGAAAACATGCTTGCTTCGCCTGGAGTCCGGAGATTTTTCCAGAATACTTCCTTGCTAGCTTACCGACTGCCGGAGGATCGCTTGTTGGGCTTTCGATTGGACTCGGGAATTTTAATCAACGAGAGCCAAAATTTCAATGCGGCCTACCTGGTTTACCGCCAGCCCTGGCAAGAATTTCAGATCAGTTTTGGTGCAGGTCAGTTTAGGGCAAGCAACTCAAATCTCGACGGCTTCAGTCTTATTTTATCAATGAGTCGAAAATGGGGCGATTCACTCAGTTTATTTTAAGCAGAAATTATTGAGAACTTGTCAGACTGACTCGTGATGCTTTTTGTCAGCTTAAAATTTCTTAGGCTGCGATGCCCCTGCTTTGAAGTCGAGACTTTGAGCTGCTATCTTGCTTTCATGTTTGGCTCAGGACTTGAAATCTCAGAAGAGAAAAGACAGCGGATTTTCCAGGCCATGGAAAATCTAGTTCTGCAAAAAAATTACCCATGTGTGGCTGCGATTCAGTCTTTGCAAAAAGAGGAATTTGGTTTTGGAGTTTATAGAGATTTCGGTTCTGGCCATTCCAGTTTGAAATTAGGCCGAGATCTCCTGGCTTTTAAGACTGAGCAAGAAAAATCAAAATCACCTTTTCTTAGTTTTTGGGCGCTTTATCCTGAAGAACAAAAGGTCCTCGATGAAGAGAATTTTGAGCAAGGACTTTGGCAGGAACTGTCCAGTCTCAGTTCGCAAGCTGAATTCGAATCGCCTTGGGATCCGAAATTCAGCCCCAATCCGGAAGATTCTGACTTTTGCTTCAGCTTCGCAGGGCAAGCTTTTTTTGTGGTCGGTTTGCACCCGCAAAGTTCACGGCTCAGTCGACGCTTTCCTTATCCGGCTTTGATTTTTAATCTCTACGAGCAGTTTGTGGATTTGATGAAAGTTGGTAAATACGAGCCCATGGTCGAAATCAATCGCAAGCGAGATCTCAAATTTCAAGGAAGCATCAATCCGATGGTCGAAAAATACGCTGAATCCTGGGAAGCTATTCAATTTTCCGGGCGCAAAAATTCCGAAAAATGGAAATGTCCTTTTCATTCGCCAAAGTCGGCCCCTCAGCCAGCGCTTTTGAATTCGACGGCTACGGAATCGATGCTTGTGAAATCACCACCCTTCGAGCCGAAAAGCAGAAGTTGATCGGCAGAAATTTTTCGGTATATTTAAGACATGCCCATCCTAAAGCCCCAAACTGGCCATGCTTTTCGTCTTGCTAAAGGCAGCACTCTGAAAGTGATTGATCCCCTCGGTCAGCAGGTCTCGGATTTATTCTGCTTCAGCGCTCAAGATCTGGGCGAGTCTCTTTCTTCGGGTCGCTCGATCGATTACAATGACAGCATTTTTCTCAGCCGCGGAAATCAGCTTTATTCGAATCGCAGCCAAGTGATGATGAGCATTCTTGAGGATACCTGTGGCCGCCATGATTTTTTGCTGACTCCTTGCAGCCTTAAAATGTTTCAGATCGTTTCGGGAAGCAAAGTTTACCACCCCAGTTGCCATGAAAATCTCGCGCAGAGCTTGGCTGAATTCGGAGTTCATGCGGACCAAATCTCAACGACTTTTAATATTTTTATGAATGTTGTTGTCGGTGGTGGTGATAAAGGTGAAATCCGAATCAATCCACCCCGCTCTCGTCCTGGCGACTGGATTCTCCTACGAGCCGAGATGGATCTGATTGTTAGCCTCACCGCCTGCTCGCATGAAGAAACAAACAACGGTGTTTGCAAACCTATTCATTTTGAAATCAGCTAGGCCGAGCTCTAGGCTTTTCTAGTTTCGAGAGCTCGACTCCGGGATCGAAGTTCAAATTTGTTTGGCCTGAAGCTCGAATGAAAGATCACTCCTACTTACAGACCTAAATTCACCTGACCCTCGCGCAGCAATTCAAATCCCAGTCCGACGAAACAAAAAAGGGGCCCCGAGCGAGTGACCTTTTGCGCTTTCTCGTGAATTTAATTCACAGGGAGCTCTGTCAAACTTTGATCACACTCTGACGAAAATTGGCTCTGATTCTCGAGCGAAATTCATTTTTATTGGCGCTGAGGCCTTTGCGGCGGTGCTGAGTCCAATTGATGCGATGGCTTGCACATTGCTCAAAAGAAGCCAAACGAACGTCTACCGGAGGAAAAATATGGATTTCTTGTCATCGCTTGGTCAAGCTTTTGTGTCTGCTGATGCTTTTTGGATGTTTATCATCCTCGGCGCTCAGATTGTGTCTATTGCCATCATCGCCGAAAGAGCTGTGGCTCTTTATGGTCGACGTCAGGTCAACCAGAAGGATGTGGCTCGCGCGCTCAGCGAAGACATCAAATCTGGAAACTTGGAAAAAGCACTTAAGAAAGCTGAGTCTTTTGGAAAATCACAACCGATTGGTGTGGTTGCTGCGGCTGGATTGCAGGTTGCCGTCAATATGGGTGGCAAAGAAGAAATCCAAATGCGCATGGATGAAGTTTTGGTTGAAGAAAACTCCCGAGTTGAAAAGCGAATTGGTTTTCTTGCCATGTTCGCCAACGTTGCAACCTTAATGGGATTGCTTGGAACGATCACTGGTTTGATTCACTCGTTTGCTGGTATCGCAAGTGCGAACCCAAATGAAAAAGCGATGATCCTTTCCAAAGGAATTTCCTTAGCGATGAACACGACTGCTTATGGTCTGATCGTGGCTGTCCCGGCCTTGATCATGTATTCGGTTTTGCAAAATCGTGCGACTCGGCTCACAGAAGATTTGAACAAAGCTGCGATGAATCTGTTCATACAGTTGAGTTTCAACAATGAAACTGTGCCGACTGCAGTCAAGAGCAGCCGAAGATAATTTGGCCTTTGCGGCTGATTTGCTTTCGTATCTTTTCAATGAAGTTTGAACCGAGGATAGATTATGAAAAAGGAATTGAATTTCGAAATTAACATCTTGCCAATCCTGGATATCCTTTCGGTGCTGATTTGCTTTCTTCTGCTGACGGCAGTGTGGGTGCAAATCGGAACTTTGGATACACGCCAAGCTCTGGGTGACAACTCGGTCAATGGAGCGGTCAATCCGCCCTCACTTTGGATCGGTGTTGCAACCAATGGCACTTTGAAAATCTCCCTCCGGGATGTGAAAAGTGTCTCTGGAAGCCAAGATGCGATTGTGAATTCAAGCGGAAGTGGCATTGATTGGAAAGCCTTCAATCAAAAAATTGACAGTCTCCATTTGCAAATTCCTGAATTGAAAACGGTGGTGATTTCACCCGAAGCGAAAGCTAATTACGGCGATGTGATCCGATTGATGGATCAATTGAAACAAAAACAACTGACAGACATTGGTCTGTCACCACTGGGTTGAGGTTTGTATGTTGAAATCTTCAGTCCTTAAAAACTCAAGTCAGAAGTCTCCATTGAGTGCCATGCAGACGATTGGGTCCATTGGCAAAACTTCGGAAAAAAGGCAGTCAAGCAGCCTCGCGGTTGCTTTGCCTTTGACCTCCCTAATTGATGCTTTTTCGATCATCGTTATTTATCTTTTGATTGGAACTCAGTCGGCGACGGTTGAACCAAAAATTTCTGGTCAACTTCAGTTGCCAGTAGCCGAGGCTGGTCAGCAGTTGACTGATGAGATGCCGATCGTGCGAATCGAAAAGGGAGTTTACTTTGTTGATGACGAAGCCGTGTCGGTTGCCCAGCTTGGAAATAAATTAGCAAGCTTGAAGCAGAAACTGCAAAAAGATGACATTCAAATCATGATTCAAGCCGATCAAAAAATGAATTATGCCGATCTGGATCCTTTGCTTCGCGCCGGGTCTGCGGCTGGAATTCAAAAACTTAAATTTGCAGTGATACCAAACAAATGAAAACATTGACTCGTCTTAGCATCTTAGCACTCTGTTCAGCTCTACTTGCCCCCGCAGTTCGAGCGGCGTCGATTGATATGGATGAAGAGACTCAGTTGATCGACCGACTGGAGCGAATCCTGTCACAGATGGAGCACAAGGATTCTTCTTGGGCTCCATCGAATTTACGCCTAGCTGATCTTTTAGCGGAGCGAGCTCGGCTGCGCTTCATGAAAGAAATTGAAACTAACTGTCCCGATTGCACCGGTTCAGCCGTAGACCGAAAAAAAGCTCTCAGTCTTTATGAAACAATTTTGCCAATCTCTGCGCCGGAAACAAAAGGCGTGATTTACTTTCAGATGGGACATCTTCATCAGTTGGCTGGCAATGACAAACGAGCCCTCTCGCTCTACAGGCAGATTCTAAACGACAAGTCCGATAAATTCTCAAGCGATATTCGCTCTCGGGCTCAGACTTCTTTAGCTGACCTGTTGTTTGAAAAAGGACAGTACAAAGAAGCTTTTGCTGATTACAAAGTTGCACTGCAAAGCCCTGAAACTCAAAACAAAGGTCTGATTCACTACCGCATGGCTTGGTCTGAATTCAATGTGAATCATTTGAAATCCGGCATTGAAATTTTAGAAAATCTCGCAGGCTCACCACAACTTTTACGGAAACAAACAGACAAGGGCTCCGTTCCAGATGTTGGATTGCAATCTGACGTCTTGAGAGATCTCGCAACCTTCTATTCGCGACAGTCGTTGACGGAAAAGGAAATTAAAAAGTTTCAGTCTTTGGTTCATCCGGAACAGATGAAGGAAATGCTTTTGTATTTCGCCGGCGAAGCCAACCGCCTAGGTCAGAAAAAAGCGGCAGCTGAGATTTACCAAACTTATTTGAATCTGAAAGACCTAACGAAAGAAGAACGCCTGGATGCGATGATTCTTTTGACTCAAACTAATTACGATAAAGGCCAGTCGGCTGAATCGCTTCAAACTTTTGCGATAGCTGCTAAAAGTTTTCAAAAAACCAATTGTGCTGAAGATGCAAAGTGTCTCGAACTGCAAAAACAGATGAAGCATTATGTAACGGAACTGCATCGTTCAAATAAAATTCATCCAGACGAAAACATTCTGAAAGCCTACCAGATTTATAGCCAAACTTTTCCTGGCGATACGACCATGACCAATCGAGGCGGCGCCGTCGCTGATCAATTGAGAAAGCCTGAAGTAGCCGTCGCCCTTTATCATCAAGCCGCTGATCAGGCCAAAGATGAAAAATTACGCGATCAAGCTCTGCTCTCTGAAATTTCATCAGCCGAGTCCTCAGAGGCGAATCTCAAAAATGCGGACTTGAGAGAAAAAGCCTACAAGCATTATTTATTGCTTGAACCAAAGGGTTCACAAAGCTTTCAAGTTCGATATCAATTGGCTCAGCTCAGCTACGAGCGCAAAAATTTAGCACAAGCAGCGGCTGATTTCAGAATCCTCGCACAAGACAATTCGGGTCCAGCAGACTTAAGAAAAAAATCGGCGGATCTCGCTCTCGATTGCCTGGCCATCGAAAAGAAAGACGCCGAAATCGAATCTTGGTCTTTGGAATTTGCACAAATTTTTCCAAGTCACAAAACTGAATTCGAAAAGATTTCTCGCAAAGCATTGATCAATCAAGTGGCCCAAGTGACCAACGAGGAAAAATCAAGCCAGTCGGATCTGAGTCACTCTTTGACTCGGTTGCAGCAGACTCATCTCGAGACCGCAACAGAAGCAGAGAAGCTTATCGTTTATCAAAACATGCTTCTTCTGTCGGAAAAAGTTGAAAATGAGAAGGCTCTGATCTTAGCAGTATCAAGTCTGATTCGCATGTCATCGCTCGGTACTGATGAAAAAGAAAAAACTTTAGCTCGGGCTGTCGGATTTTTTGAACGAAAATTAGATTTCAAATCGGCATACTCTTACGCTTTGAAAATGAAATTCAAGGGAATGAAGACGGCAGATCGCGAACTCCGTTTAGGTACGCTGGCTGATTTGGCTTCGATGAATCCAGAAAGGCATTACAAAGCGGCTTTGAAGGCTGGCTTGCCACGGCCATCAGAAGCTTCGATTCGAGAACGACTAGTTCTTTTGTCTAGTCATCCCGCCCAAGAGTTGCACAAGCATCTGGCTGCACTCACTCGCGATCCAGAAGTTCTCAGCGAAGTTCTGCTCTTGGTTTATGCTCAGCAAAAGAGCCTGAATGGATTGACCTCAATTGTCTCTAACAAGGCTTATCAAAATTTAAAAGCCGTCAAGTTCATCCGAAGCCAGTCCACACTGGCAAAGACAACTCAGTTCGCGAAAAAAATTGCAGCTCATCACATGAGCTTCAAATCAGATCGATCGGTGCAAAAATCGATCAAGGAAAGATTGCATCTTTTGTCTGTGGCTGACAGCACTTTGGCTGAGGCTAACCACTCAAGAGATCTGTCATCGCAAATCGTCGCTCTCAACATTTTGAAGCGTGAAAATGAGCGCATGGCTTCTGATCTTCTCTCCTTGCCAGTGCCAAAGGGCCTGTCGATGGTGGAAGCAAAAAAATATCAGATGCTCCTGACTCAACAGACGCGTCCTTATCAGATCAAAGCTCAAGCAGCCGCTGGAAAACTTCAATCGCTTTGGGGCAATGAGCATTACTTTGCTGACCTGAGCCGTGATTACGACCGCAGCCGAACTGAAATTCAGAGCTTGCTGAAATATCAAATGGAAGTCCTGGCTGATCTTGCTCCAAGCTCTGAGATCAAGACTCGTTTGAGTCAGAGCTTGCATGAAGCGACTCCGTCGAATCATGAGTTGATTTCAGCGCGTGAAGAGCTGCGCTCGCATCCAAACAGTTTGCAGCAAATTGAAAAATTGAAAAATCTTGAGACGAAAATTGGCCATCCTTTGATGCCGACTTACCTTCAAGGGCGCTTAACTCAAATCCACAAGGGGAAGGTGCTATGAAATCTCCGATGAAAAAGTATTTTGGAGTGGTCTCGATCTTGCTCTTAGGTTTGTTGATGAATTTGACATCTAACCAGAACTTGTACGCTTCAGCCGGAAAAAATTCGGAGACGTCAAGCCTGGCAGATGGAAAATCGGCAAAGTCCAAAGGCAAAAGCCAATTGGGAACTTCCTTCCGATTTGATGGCAGCACCTTGGGTGGCAAGTATCAAAACTCGCCTGGGACAACTGCGATGATTGAAGATGATAAATTCATTGATGATCTGTTGGGAGCTCGCAAGAACTTTACTGATCGAATCAACAAAGACCGTGTTCGAAACTGAAGGATGCAATTATGACTGCCACTGCGACAAAATTAAGCCTGCAAACACGATTGATTCTCGAGAACCGAATGGGTCAGAAGGTCCGATCTTTTCATACGGACTCGAATGAACTCTCATTGATTTTTCGCCTCGACACTCGCCGAGTTGAATTGCACGCCAACCTCCTTCTCTTGGAAGAAGAAGGTATTGAATTCAAAATTCTAAAAAACCTCACGCTTAAATCATTGGAAAAAGGAACATGCGCGATCACCGGCGTCGGTATTTTAAGATTGGCTGATGAGAATGAAAAGCTCGACAGCCCTCGCTTTGAACTTTCCCCAGAGGAAGACAAAAAAGATTTGATCTTAGCTTTTCAGCGCAGTTCTGCTGGCCATGTGATTGGTGTTGCTCTCTTGATTGGCCTCTCTTTTTTAACAGCTTATTTTGCGGCTCAAAAACAAGAACCAAATTTAGTGACAATCACTTTACCTCCACCACCGGAAAAAATAGTGCCACCTGTGCATGTGAAAGCTGCGGAGAAAAAGATTCAGCCGATCACCAATAAAAAGGCGAAAGTGGCAGAAAAAACAGTCACTCCAAAACATCCTGTAGTGAAAAACCAGCCAAAACATATCAAAGTTAAATCGACAGTTGCAGTTGCAAAGCAAGTTCGAAACCTCGAGCGAGTCGGCGCCTTGGCAGCTCTCGGCGGATTGAAAAATGGCGCAAAAAATGCCGAAGGTCTTGATCTCAACTCGATGAAAAATATTCGCTCAGCTGGCGTCGGTAACGGCGGTGGCGGAATCGGCGATGCAGGCTCCGGCGGAGCGCGAGGCATGTTGCCTGGCCAAGGTTTGATCGCGGGAAGCACTGGCAGCGGTGGCAAAGCTCAGAGTGCTGGCGGTTACGGAACCAAAGGCAGTGGCGGCGGCAAAGCTGGTTACGGCAAAATTTCATTGGTCGGAGGCACTTCTGGAGTTGTGCTCTCGTCTGACGAAGAAGCCAGCGTTGAAGGCGGCCTCGACATGGACCAAATTCAAGCAGTCATCAACCGAAACAAGGGACAGATTGTCTACTGCTACGAGCAAGGCGTGCAAAGACAACCCGACCTCCGAGGACGTGTGTCAGTGCAATTCGTGATCGGACCTTCAGGTCGAATCACCATGGCACAAGTCGCTCACACTTCTTTGCGATCAGCAGCAGTTGAGTCTTGCATGGTTGCGAAAATGAGAACTTGGCAATTTCCTCACCCTGTCGGCAACGTCAGCGTGGATGTTCTTTACCCATTTAATTTGCAACGGCTGACAAGCCGATAATAAAGGATTTTTATGAAACACCTCTCGACAATCATTTTACTGAGCACAACGGCCGCCCTTCTTGGAGCGTGTGGTGAGTACAACAAAGAGCCCGTCTCGAACATCAAGGAGCTTCAAGCCGATGCTCAAAAGCAAGCGGAGATGGGACCGAAAAAAGCACCAACACCCATCGTGCAGCAAGTTCCTGTTATTCAAAAAGTTCCAGTCATCCAAGAGAAAATCATTTATATCGATCGACCCGTACCTGTGGAAGTTAAGCAGAATGTATATGTTCCCAAAGTAGAAATAAAAGAAGTGCCGGTCAATGTTCCAGTAATCAAAGAAGTGGCAGTTGAAAAAGAGCACGCTGTGATCGATGATAAATTTATCGTCATTCGAGCTGATTCCGGAGTGGAAGTTATTGAAGGACAAGTCGCTCAATTGCAAGTCATAGGTCGCTCTGAAATTCCGGGAATGAAAATCGAGCTTAAAGCTTCAGGACTTCCTGAGGGCGCTCGATTTGAAAAGTCGCCAACACCTCAAGAAAAAGACCGCTATGTTCTTTCATGGACTCCTCCAATGGAATCGGTTCCTTTGAATAAGAATGTGAAGAGCATTCAAGTGAAAATCACTGCATCTGTGGTTGAAGCACCTGCTGGATCCAATCAAAAGGTGATGATGGGTCTTTCTAAGACGACAGATCTGATGATGTTTGTGGTTCGCAAAGCTGTCGTACCTTCGATCGTCAGTGTTGATGGGTTAGGAGCTGAAGTTTCTGAAGGATCATCAACCGCCTTTTCAGTGACGGCAGTTGTTCCAGGGATCACCGACAAGTCGGCACAGAAACCAACAATTCAATTCAGTCCTGATGTTTTGAAGTATGTTGCCGGCAAAGACTACACAGAGCAGGATGCCACTCGCTATATCATTCCGGATTTGACCAAACCAGCCGGTCAATATTTGGGCGATTTCAAATGGAAATTCAGCGCCGTCTTTGACACCAAATTAATCAGTGTTCAACCTGAGCGCGACAAATCGAATAATTTGATGCCGAACACAGATACGACTCATGTTCGAATGATTGTGTCCGTTTCTCATGCCAATGCACCGACCGCTGGAACTATGCTCAAGCAATTGCAAATTCGAATGAGTTTGCCCTTTGCGGCGCCTCGCTTCGATTTCTCCGGATTGGGTGCAGACACTTTGGCTCTCACACCTGGACAAACAATGAAATTTAATTTTTATGTGGCTTCGAATCATCCTCGAGGCTTGTTGAAAGTTGAAATTCCGAACACTCAAACTTTAGCAGGATCACCAAGCATCACGTGCTTGGTGGATGCAAAGATCGCAAGCAAACAGAATTGCACTTTGCTCTGGAAAGTTCCTTGTGCAGCGAGCGATGCAGAATTAACTCAAGAAATTGGTTTATCAGCAATTGCGACTTTGGATGGAAAAAATTCGGATGCGACCAAGCAGAGTTTAA
This sequence comes from Bdellovibrio sp., assembly GCA_043740515.1. Classification (GTDB taxonomy): domain Bacteria; phylum Bdellovibrionota; class Bdellovibrionia; order Bdellovibrionales; family Bdellovibrionaceae; genus 21-14-0-10-47-8. Next base: position 10,952 of record JAYUCD010000288.1, read on the forward strand.
AAACTTCTCGCTCTAAAACAGCGCCAGTCGGTTGCCAAACACCGAAGAAGCCAGCCGCAGCTGCACCTGCTAAACAAGCTAAACCCCCAGGAGCAAAGTCATGAAATCCTCAAATTCAACAATGATTCGCACAAGCATTCTGGGCTTGACTTTACTTTTATCCTTGAATGCTTTCGCTCAAGGCAAAAAGGCAAGCTCACCTACAAAAAATGTTGATGTTTCAAAAGATGTCGACACCTTGGGAGGCAACAAAGCTCTCTTGGATATGGCAGCATCGATCGATCCTGACAACCGAGCTCGCGTCGTGCAAAATCGACTGGTCGATCGTCACAACCGTCTTGAGTTGGGATTGAATTATGGAGCGGTGGCTGGCGGAGATTCATATCTCCGCACTCAAAACTTGGGTGCTGCTGCTGACTTTCACTTTTC
>JAYUCD010000289.1:0-7881 GCA_043740515.1 Bdellovibrio sp.
AGAAAAGACTCGGTCAAATTCTCGGAGATTTTTTGGGTATTCCACGTCTCATATGCTAGCTTCTGAGGCAAGGGGTAGTCAGGTGCATATGCTGGTACTATTATTACATGGGTCGGATGCAGCTCACTCAAGCTTCGGCAATCGAGGAACTGGCCGATTTGGATCAGGTGCTCGGCAATTCTCCGGTTCTTGCCGACACCAATTGCGAATCCCTCCCCTTTGAAGCAATCAAAAATCGATGTCAGGATCTTAAGAAAATTTGTCGACCGCAAAAAACTTTGGATTCGGAAGTGGAAAAAACCAAAGAGGACCTTGAGAAAATATCAGAGATCGAAAAATCAATTGCTGAATTGGAAAAATCAGATTCTTCAAGGGGTTCTGGAGCTGAGGATGGCAAAAAAAATAAAGAGCTGATTCAGTTGAAGAAATTGGAAATTGAAATGATTCAAGGTCGAAATCCTGTATTAACTGGCGAGATTTTTAAAAAAGAAAAAAATCAAAATCTGAAGTTGGCGGTGGAAAATCAGCTGAAAGAAAACCGCAACAATTTGACAAAGCACTTAACCGAAGTGACCTACAATCATCTGTGTTTGACTGGAACCATCGTGACCCGGAGCTGCAGTGCTGAGAAAGTCAGGAATTTCGTCGAGAAGAAAACGCCGCGAAATCCTATCGTCTACGATCCTCGACGAGGGCAAAGCAAAGCTGAGGCTCTCGCTGGTTCGAATTACATGTCTTTTCAAGAGTGTCTGCACGATGCAAAAGTTGATCAATTGAAAACAGACGAAATCCTTTCGAGCTCAGCACTGAATGCCGCACTCACAATAAGCACCGTGGGCTTGGGAAGTGCATTTGCCGCTGGTAAGGTCATTCAGACTGCACGACAAATTCAACTTGCTCAGGCCTCAAAGATCATGAATCTGGCTGCTGGTGGAATTTCTTTGGGCAGCTCGATTCAGGAAGCAGGTACCAGCTGCTTGTCAAATAGTCAGATCATGAAGGGTGAGCTCAAGCTATCAAATTCTGCTTGCCAAATTCATTCAGCATTTTCTTCTCGTATTGCGGTCAAAGAATTTGATGATTGTGTTTTGCAAACTTCGATGGCGGCCCTGGGGCTTTTGCCTTTTGCTGGGTCGGCGGCACTTAAAATGCGCCAGCAGGGAAAGCTTTCCAAGATGGACCAAATCCTTTCGAAAGAAGGAGTATCCAAGGAAGAACTAGCTCTGGAGAAGGCGACAATCCTTCGCAAAGAATCAGTTAGCTCCTCGAAATCAGTAATCTCAGCCAATGCAGCCTTGAGTGATGAGGCAAGAGCGCAAAAGATTTCTAAAGATTTTAAAAATCTCAAGCAGGATCAAGTGAATTGTGTTGTCAAAAAAGTTCATCCGATTGGCGGGGGCGCCGGCAAGGGCGTTTACAACTATTCAAGTCGAGACATCGCACTCAAAGCAAGAACTCTCCGTCGGACTTGTCAAATCGGAGTCGAAGAGACCGAAGCACTTCTGCGTTTGGGCTATGCTGGAGAATTGCCGACCGAAGGAAGCAGCGAGCTTCTGCGTTTATTAAATAAATCTCCCGTTCTTAGCAAAAAGACTTCCCATCCATCGATTGAAGAAATAAAAATCGAAGTCAGTCGGAAGATTGGGGAGTTGGCTAGCTCAAGCGATCCACTGAAAAAAATTCAGCTGAAAGATGAAATCAAATCTCTCGAGCAAGAGATGATGGCTGAGACGATCAAAGAAAATCCCAAGCTTATGGATCAAATTTTGAAAAAAGCTTCATTGTCAGATTCCTCAATGGAGCCAACAAAAATTGGCGATCCAAAGGCGCTGATATTGTCCTCAGAAAAACGAGCTCAACTGGAAAAAAGGGGGGTCAGCACATTCGATCAACTACTGATCGAAGTGAAGCCAGGCGACCAGGTTCTTTACAAATCTTTCTCTTTTGGAAACGGAACCGGCAAGATCAAGGGGCCTGATCCCGAACATCCAGGGAACCTGATTGTTGAGATCATGGGAAACGATTCTAAAAAAAGAACCGTGTCCATGTTTCAAACGGATATTGCCATGAGCGAAAAAGAAAAAGCCGAGTCCTTGGCTTTGTTGATGAAAGAGAATCAAAGAGCCGGCGAGAAGGACTTGCAAAAATTGCTTGAGGGTCCTTCTTCAGAGCAGACGATCAAAACTGTGGTTGATGATCTCGCCCGCCAGGCCTCAAAAACTCCAAAAGAAAAAGAAGTGGAAGCTCTCCAAATCGAACTTCAATCCATCCAAGCCCATCATGGCAAACAAAATTTGGGTGGAATGCTCGATCCTGGCTATGAGCGAGCAGCAAAACGCTACCGCGAGCTCACGTCTCTCTCACCAGAAGAAGACAAGGTCTTACGCGCCCTGAATGAGATCAACCTCAACAGCCCAAAAGCCAATCCGGCTGAACTCAAGGTCATTGTTGATGCAAAAAAAATCCGAGATGCAAAATCTGAAAACAAACTTTCAGGAGAGGCTAAAGAAAAACTGGCTCAGATCGATAAAATTGAAAAACAGATCGAGACAGCGCCACAACGATACGTCGACCGACAGTTGCGAGAGCTCAGTCGGATCAACGACTCCCCGTACTTCGGCCGAAGATACGACTTCCCCTCGCAAAAAGAATTTCAACAAAGCTTCGCGCCATCCAAGGCAAGCCTCGGGAGTAGGGAAAAACAAGATTATCAAGCGATGGGAAAACTTTTCACCGAAGATCCTCAGCTTTTATCTGACAAATCGTCCAAGTGGTTGCGACAATCTGGAAGCAGCTTCTACAGCGAAAAAGCCAAACTACCCACCGTTGATCCACAAAAAGATTATTTTATCAAACGTCTGAAGATCTATCTCGAAATTGAGAAAAATCGCTAATTAGTGCGATGCGCGTTTGTTCCAGCCACCGGTCAAATAAAAAAGCGGGCCAGATATAAATCTGAAACCCTCTTTTTTTTGTGATGAGAAGAATCACACCACTGCGTTCTAAATAATCTTTAATTTAGTATAAATAATTTCCTCTGTCGGCATCATTGCTGGCGATCCATGGTTGCCATCGAACCCATTCGCGATCCACCATCTGGTTTCCTTGGCCGCACAGCCCGTCCTGCTCATAATACGGAACGTTGCGAGACCGCTCCAGGGCACGTCCACCATGTTGAAGTTCGAATTCAAGCTCTTGTCGCTCATAGGGTGAAACAGGTCCGTAGGAATCCACATATTGAAGTCCATCAATTCGGCGCTCAAGTTCTCCACAGGCACAAGCCGATTGATAAGGCGGGACTGGTTGTGGATACTGAGGTGGCGGCGGATACTGCGCCGACGCAGTCGATCCCGTAAGGGCCAAAACGGCTCCCAAAATTAATATTTTCACAAATTTCTCCTCTGTTACAGTACCAAAAAGCTACAAATTGTTGATTCACTTCTAACAATGCTGAAAGAGAACAAGGCAAGTGCCAAACAGGGAGGATTCAAAACGACACTGCCACCTCTGAGTGCCGAAGTCTTGCTGAACAGCGCGACAATTGCTCATTGGTTCCTTGCTCCTGATTTTTGGCAACGTTAGAGTTGGACTTGATTCTATCCAAGGCAGAAAAACGCCTCGAAGAAAGCTGGCGACATTCATGCAAAAACCAGTCAAACCAATAGACGAAGACGCCAGGCTTGAGGCTGTTTATAGATATCAAATTTTAGATACTCTGGCAGAAAAAGCTTATGACGATATTACCAAAGTCGCAGCTTTGGTCTGTGGTGCCGAGATCAGTGTCATCAGCTTGATTGATAAAGATCGCCAATGGTTTAAATCCACCTATGGAATTGAGGTCCAAGAAACGGAAAGAGATCTTGCTTTTTGTGCGCATGCGATTTTGCAAGATGAGACGATGATGGTACCAGATGCAAGCAAAGATCCCCGATTCAACAGAATTCCTTATGTCATGGATGAACCAAAAATTCGTTTTTATGCAGGAGCCCCTGTTCGATCAGGTGATGGAAAAAATCTGGGGACTTTGTGTGTGATGGATCGCAAACCTCGGCAGCTCGAAGATTATCAAGGTGCAGCGCTCGAAGCTCTCTCTCGGCAGGTGACTCATCTGCTCGAACTGCGATTGCATTTAAAAAAACTGACTGAGATGACTCAAGAAATGGAAATGGCCAAAGAAAATGCCCTCCGATTGGCGCGAGTCAAATCAGAATTCTTGTCAACCATGAGCCACGAAATCCGCACACCCTTGAACGGAGTGATCGGCATGGCAGAGCTGCTCTCAGGCACTGAGTTGTCCCCGGTTCAGTCCCAGTACACAGACGCTATTTCGATTTCAGCTCAAAACCTTTTGGAAATTATCAACGATGTTCTTGATGCATCTAAAATTGAAGCCGGGATGCTCAAAATAGATATGATTGAGTTTGATCTCAAAAAAATGATGCAAGACCTGCAAACGGTTTTTCAATTTCTGGCTTCTTCCAAGAAAATTAATTTTCAGGTTCAGCAGCTTGCCAACAGTTTAGATCTGGTTGGAGACAGCAAAAGGATTCGCCAGATTCTTGTCAACTTGATCAGCAATGCTTTGAAGTTTACTCGGCAGGGCGAGGTGAAGGTCATCGTAAAAACCGCAGAACTCTTTCCCGATTTAATCGATCTAGAATTTGAGGTCTCCGATACCGGAATTGGAATTCCCGAAAAATTTATGCCTTACCTTTTCCACTCCTTCACCCAGCAGGATATCTCAACGACTCGGAATTTTGGTGGCACCGGCCTCGGGCTTTCCATCACAAAGCAATTGATTGATTTGATGGGTGGCCAAATTTCAGTCGACAGTCAGGAGAGCAAAGGCTCCAACTTCCGAGTTCAATTGCGCTTGCAAAGACCACAGCCCTTAAGCCCATGAGATTGAGATATCAATGAAGTTTCTGAGATTAGCTGACCCCTTGCTAGCTGTGCTTTATCAAGATGCGGAAATTATCGCGATCGACAAAGCTTATGGTTTCAATGCACACACCAACGATTGCAAGATCGAACATTCTGAGTTTATTGAAGACGGGCTGATCGAAATTTTTGAAAAACAACTGGGACAAAAATTACACATTATTCACCGCCTCGACCAGACGACAACAGGAGTGATGATTTTCGGAAAATCTGCGGAGGCTGCCAAAAAATACGCAGAATTTTTTTTCGATCGAAAGGTCAAAAAAACCTATTGGTTTGTGAGCGCCAGTTCATCCAAGCAACAGAGCTTTGTGATCGAACAAAAAATTATCCACAAAGGTCGCGAGCTAGAAGCGAAGACAAATCTCATTTTGCAAAACAAATTTGGAGGCTTTGAGCTCTGGAAAGCAAATCCTTTAACCGGAAGAAACCATCAAATTCGAATTCACGCACAATCGGCTGGCGTGTCAATCTTAGGTGATGAAAAGTATGGCGGCATTCGATTTCCATTTTTATGTCTTCACAACCAGGAGATACAATTTCCCAACGGACTGACTCTGACCTCTCACCTACCCGTTTATTTTGAAAATTTAGAATTGCTTCAAGATCCACTCCTCTGCCAAATGCTATTTGAGATTGATCGACGGCAGAGGCTTTTCCCTAGGCTGTTTTCCGAAAACCAAAGCTTGCGGCTCATTCAGAAATTGGGATTGAACACGACTTCTGAACTTTCAATGGATCAGTATGGTAAAATTCTTGTCTTGAATTGGCGAAAGGAATCTTGCAGCGAAACGGACCTCAAGCGATTCAATTTCATCTCTCAGTATTTGCAGAAACCAATTCACACTCCAAATGGCCTGAACGATCCGCTGAAGCATTTAGCCGCTAATTTTGAAACCTGGACCGCGAATGAAAACAAAGCTCTCTTCGAGCTAAGAAAAAACAGCAGAAAATCTTCGGGCCTATCAACCAACCAACGCCTGCAGCGCAACTGGGTCAGTCAGAACAGCCAAGGAAAATTAGTTCTCAATCTCTTTTCTTATACTGGCAGTTATTCGGTCGCGGCAGCTTTAGGGGCTGCAAGGCAAGTGACCTCTGTGGAATCCAGCAAAAGCGCGCTCGCCTGGAGTCAGAAAAACTTTGCGCTCAATGCCCTTTCTGTCGAAGGCCATCTTTTCTATTGCCGCGATAGCTTGAGTTACCTTGAGCAAGCTCGAAATAAAAAAATAAAATATGATTTGATCACTTGTGACCTTCCCAGTTTTTTCAGAAGAGAAAAAGAAGTCTTTAAAATTGAAACTGGTTTAGAAGCGTTTTTAGGAAACTGTCTTCAATGCTTAAAGCCCAAAGGTGCACTTTTGCTTTCAATTTCTTTTGAGGGATTGCTGATTGATGACCTCAGAAGACTTTTCTTGAAAGTGCAAAAGGATTTGAAAATTTCGAAACTTGAAATCAACTGTCTATTGCCGGCTCTCGATCTTGAACTACCAGATGATAGAGCTCAGCTAAAATCTTTTTTGCTTCAATTGTCAGGCGATTAAAGGCGGGCCCAACGCAGTTTGGCGGATTTTGAGCGAGGATTGCTTCTCTGTTCGTCAGGACCGGGACGAATAAATTCTGGAGACACTTCAGAATAAATTCCTGCTCTCTGCAGTGCTTGAAAAGATTTTTTAACTCGCCGGTCTTCACCCGAATGAAAGGAAAGAATGACGACCCGGCCACCAGGATTTAATATTTGTGGCAGACGGTCTAAAAATTGGTCCAGCACGAGAAATTCCTGATTGACTGCAATTCTGAGGGCTTGAAAAGCACGCCGGATCGGAGTGTCACCTTCTTCTTCCCGTACTTTTTTTGAGAATCCTGAAATCATCTCTTTGAGAATCAAAGTCATTTCTTCAGTTGTCTTTGGCTTTTGCGCAATCAGTGCCTTAGCAATAACCTCGGCTCTTCGTTCATCGGAATTTTCAAATAAAATTTCAGCGAGCTCACGAGCGGTCAGCTCTTCGAGGAGTTGGGCGGCCGAGACTCCGACCAAAGGATTCATTCGCAAATCTAATGGCGAATTGACCTTGAAAGAAAATCCCCTGCCAGGATCGTCCATCTGCATCGATGAAATGCCGAGGTCGGCGAGGACCATGTCGACTTTGGGTATTCCAATTTCTTGGAGAAATTTTTGGCTTTGGCTGAAATTGATTCCGCCGACGATCAGGGCGCTTTCCGAAAAACCTCGGGCCCTCAGCCGAAGTTCTGTTTTCGGTCTTTCAATTGGATGCCAACCTGCTGGATCTCGGCCTTGCTCATCACCACCACGCGATCGGCCAGCGTCATCGCCTCGACCTGGTCGTGGGTCACGTAGATCGTGGTCACGCCCAGCTCGTGGTGCAGGTGCTTGATGTGCGCGCGCATGCTCACGCGCAGCTTGGCGTCCAGGTTGGACAGCGGCTCGTCCATCAGGAACACCTTGGGTTCGCGCACGATGGCGCGCGCCAGGGCCACACGCTGGCGTTGGCCGCCGGAGAGCTCCTTGGGGCGGCGCTGCAGAAAGTCGTCGAGTTCCACCTTGCCCGAGGCCTTCATTACCGCGGGGTGGATTTCATCCTTGGGCGTTCCGCGGATGCGCAGCGGAAAGCTGATGTTCTCGTATACCGTCATGTTGGGATACAGGCCGTAACTCTGGAACACCATGGCCACGTCGCGGTCCTTGGGCTCCAGCGTGTTGACGCAGCGATCGCCGATCCAGATCTCGCCCTCGGTCGGGTCTTCCAGACCCGCGACCATGCGCATGGTCGTCGTCTTGCCGCAGCCGGAAGGCCCGAGCAGCACCAGGAACTCTCCGTCCGCAATGTCGAGCGACATGCGTTTGACGCCGACGGAAGCACCCCAGGTCTTGACGATGTTCCTGAGCTGGATTCTGGCCATGGGTGTGTTTCCTGTTGGCAG
>JAYUCD010000290.1:0-7613 GCA_043740515.1 Bdellovibrio sp.
ATGAGGCCCCTCCAGGTCGAAGCTTTTCGATCGACGACTGATTGGCCTCGAAGATTCTGCATCAGCAAAGTGCTAGTGGCGAACTTCTGATCAGCTGGAGCTTTTTTTCCAAACTCGTTTCTTCGCAAGCAGTCTTCGAATTCTTCACTTAATATAGGAAAATATGAAAACGTCGACTTTCATCTTACAACCTCTGATCGCAATTCTGACGATGACTGGCTTTCAAACTTTGGCTTTCGCGTCGCCGGATTCGGAATTGATTTCGATTTCAGCCGTGGGCGATATCATGCTTGGAACCAATTTTCCGAATAATTATTTACCTGCAGATCAAGCCAAGGCCTCCTTTACCGATGCGACTCCTTATTTTAAGAGCTCAGATATTCGCTTTGGCAATTTCGAAGGAACATTGTTTGGAGGCCCCACTCAAGCTGATGGCAAAGCAGGCGGAGCCAATCGATTTTTATTTCGCACACCGATTGATTATGTGGGGCGTTTGACCGACTCCGGATTCAATGTGCTGAGTCTTGCCAACAATCACGCCCATGATTTCGGTGCAGCCGGCATCCGCTCTTCCAAACAAACTTTGAGTTTGGCCGGAATTCAGTACTCGTCCAAAGACGGCGAAGTCGCTAGATTCAATGTACGCGGGCATTCCATCGCTTTGATTGCCGATGATTTTTACTCGGGTCGTCGAAGTGTGGTGACTCCAGAAAGCACTTATCAAGAAATTGCGCAGCTCAAATCGACTGGAAATTTAGTTATTGTGTCCGCTCATGTCGGCGGCGAAGGATCCGGTGTTTTGCATGTCCGACCTGGCAGTGAGATATTCATGGGTGAAAAACGGGGCGACTCGATCCAGTTTGCCCACCAAGCGATTGATCAGGGTGCGGATTTGATCTTAATGCATGGACCGCACGTTCCGCGAGCGATGGAAATTTACCGCGGCCATTTGATTGTCTACAGCCTGGGAAATTTTGCCACCGGACAGGGAATAGACATCACCGGAGTCGCAGGGCTTGCGCCTTTGGTGCAAATTCAAATTGATGGGCTGGGCAAATTTGTGCGTGGGCACTTGGAATCGTTCCAGCAGATAAGACCGCAAGGGACCTATGTAGATGCGCGAAAGGGCGCCTTGCATCTGATCCGAGCTTTGTCTGAAAAAGATTTCCCACAAAGCTCACCTCAGTTTTCAGAGAGCGGATTGATCACTCCCTGATTCTACTCGATTTGCGAATTAAAACGTACCTTCGACTCCAGCTGAGCCGTAGAACTGGGCCGCAACCTGGACGTCATCAAAATTGCTCATGCGCTGAACCAGCGGTCGGCCTGCTTCTAAATTCAAGTTCACTTTCGACCAAAGTTCCCACTGAGATTTCAAAGCGACAGTGAGGTCCCAGTTGATTTGATCGTGATAGTAATACTCGGTCAAAGCCATGCGTGGAAGTGCCACGTCCTCTCCGACCACAGAGTTTTTATTGCGGTAGTTGGCTTTCAATACTGAAGAAAAATGTTTCGCCAGTTGATACTCGGTCGAAGCTGTCGTTTGGAAATCATTTCCCAAATGGTAGCCATTTGTATTCTTTGAACCTGTACGAAGAATCGCTTGCGTGCGAATCAACGAGGTCAGATTTTTTTGCTGATTCATCAAAGTCAAAGCAACGACTGGGTCCACAGTTCCTGATCCCATTTGCATATTGTAAGCATAATGGAATTTGGGATTCGTCACATTTTCCTTATTGATCGATCCAGTCGGCAAATTCAAACCGGCCTCAAGCACGGCAAAGTTCTCAGCACTCAAAATAAATAATTTCGAAGTGAAAATTCTTGTGTCGCTCAAGCCCTCGGTTCGATCCGTGTACAAAGTGCCGAACATGGTCGTCTCAACAAAGTTCTGAATGTACTGAGACAAAAGGTGCAAATTCCAAGTGGGCGACGGCAAAGCATAGGTTCCGAAGAAAGTATGATAGGTCGCAGTCGTGCGGCCGAAGCTGTAAAGATTGTTTTTTGCTTCTTCGGTTCCGTTCAAGCTAACGAAAGTGCTGGAAACATTCAATTTGGCGCCGACGGGTTTACTCGGAGCAGTGGTTTTCACTTCGGCAGTGGGGTTGGTGGTCAGCTGATTTTCTTCGGCGTTGGCATATATTCCAGCGACGGCAACAGACAAACAAATGAGACCGAGTTTGAAAGACATGGACACTCTCCTAGGGTTAGTGAGGCAGTCTCTTGCCTCTGTAAAGTTTTTTGGTCAAGGTTTGCTTGAAGTGAAAAGCCCAAATGAAGAAATTCTCGATTAGAGCAAGCGCTCTAATCGAGCCTTATAGCTTGTCCTCACTAACTGGGATGACCTAAATAGGCGGCCTGAACTTCTGGACTGTCTTTCAACTGAGAAGCAGGGCCCTCCAATTTGACATGGCCCTGTTCAAGCACATAGGCCCGATCGGCGACTTGCAAGGCCCTGTAGGCCAACTGCTCCACCAGGAGAAGAGTCGTCACCCGAGCCAATTTGATCTTTTCAATCACTTTGAAAACTTCGTCGATAATCACCGGGGCCAAGCCCATCGAAGGTTCATCGAGCAATAGAATTTTGGGTTTCAACATCAATGCTCGGCCAATCGCCAACATCTGTTGCTCGCCTCCGGATAAGGTCCCCGCAGCTTGAGTTTGACGCTCTTTCAATTTCGGAAAAATAGCGAACATCTCTTCAATGCTTTGGCGCACGACCTCTTTTTTTTCTTTGCCAAAGCGGGTGAAGGCACCCAGAAGCAAATTGTCCATCACAGTTTGATTAGCAAAAACCTTGCGTGCCTCGGGGCAATGGGCGAGCCCCAGATAGACCCTGAGATGAGCCGGCATTTTTCCGATGTTCTTTTTTTCGATGAGAATCTCGCCAGATGAAACTGCAACTTGTCCTGAGATCGCTCGAAGCAAAGAAGTTTTGCCCGCTCCGTTGGAGCCGATCAGTGCAACCAGTTCGCCTGGCTCAACATGCATACTGATTCCATTCAGTGCTTGAATCCCGCCGTAGCGGACCACGAGATTTTTGACTTCAAGCATGCTGGCTCCCAGCAACTCCGAGATAGGCGCTGATGACTCGCGAGTTTTTTTGAATCTCCGTCGGCGCACCTTCGGCAATTTTTTTACCGAAATCGAGCACGGTGATATCGTCTGAAACCTGCATCATCATATCCATATGATGTTCGATCAAAAGAATCGAAATTCCATGCGATTTTATTTTGAGAATGATCGCATTGAATTCTTGAATCTCAGCCGTGGTCAATCCAGCCGCTGGCTCATCCAATAAAAGCAAACGAGGCTTTAGAGCCAATGCCCGGGCGATTTCCAGTCGTCGAGCTTGACCGTAGGCAAGACTTTTTGCTTTTTCGAAGGCTAATTTTTGCAAGCCGACAAACTCGAGCCATTTGTAGGCTTCGGCCCGCTTGAGCTCTTCTTCTTTGCGAACTTGCGGTAGACCCAGGAGAATTTTTCCCAAACCTGAGCGATAAGTTTGATGAAGCCCAACCAAAACATTGTCGAGAACGCTGAGATCGCCGAACAACTGCAAATTCTGAAAAGTTCTTGAGATGCCAAACTTGGCGCGCTGAAAGGGTTTCAGTTTATTGATATTTTGACCAAACACCAAAACATCACCTTGAGTCGGCTTGTAAAGGCCGGTGATCAAATTCACTGTGGTAGATTTTCCCGAGCCATTGGGACCCATCAATCCATGGATACTGCCAGGTTTTACGTTGAGATCCAGATGGTCGACGGCTTTCAAGCCACCAAAGCGCATTTCAAGTCCTATCAATTTCAGAGGAGATTGAGACGATGGAGCCTTCGATTCTGTAACATTCGATGCAAACAAGTTCAAAGTGGCAGAAAGTTTTTGTAATTTCTGAATTTCTTGTTCGTCTCCACCCGAGCTCCAGATCTTTCGTGCAGCTTGTTTGATCAAGCCGGCCAGACCTTGAGGTAAATAAAAAAGTGCGAGCAGCAACAAGACTCCAAAGACCAAAAGTCTGAAATCTTTAAACCAAGTGAAGAGATCAGGCAAAATCACGACCAAACTCATGCCGACCACGTTTCCTAAAGTCGAGCGCACTCCGCCAAAAATCAAAGCCATCAATGCTAAAATCGAGAATTCCAAAGTGAAAGTATTGGGCGCAATGTAATTATCCAAATGAACAAACAAGGCGCCAGCCAGACCTGCGATCGCAGCCGATAAAACAAAGGCTGAGAGTTTGAAGCGAACCTTGGAAATCCCGCAAGCTTCGGCAGCAATCGGGCTGTATTTCAAAGCTTCAAAAGCTCGGCCCCAAAAACTTTTTGCCAAATTATTTTTGCAATACATCACCAACAGCAAAATCGGATAAACAAGCCATATGAAATTATTTGCATCCAGCGGAAAATTCAAAAGTTTAAGCGGCGGCATCTGGATGCCTTTGGTTCCATTGGTCAAATGGATTTGCTCGTTGATAAATGTATAAATGATTAGGCCGTAAGCAATTGTCGTCACCGCCAGATAGGGCCCTGAGGCACGCAAAGAAGGCCAACCCAAGAGCGCACCGAAGACAGCGGTCACAGCCATAGCAATCAAAATAGAAAACAAATACGGCAGTTCTGGAAAGTACCAGATTGTTGCGCCGTCATTCACCAGCTGCGAAGTATTTAAAATCGCCATGGTGTAAGCGCCCACCGCAAACAAACCGGCGTGACCGATCGAAATGTCGCCGATGTAGCCGGTCACTAAATCCAGAGAGATCACCAAAATCGTATAAATAAAAATTCGACCTAAAATACTGTGTACATAATATTGATTGTCGACCCAAAAGGGCAGGGTCAGAGGAATCACTAAAATCAAAGCTTTGAGCAAAGTCCAAATTTTTGAATTTTTGATGTAGTCATTGCTCATCATACTTTCTGAATCGCTTTTCTGCCAAACAGTCCACTTGGCTTGATGAGAATCACTAAAATCAAAATCACGAACCCGGGCATTTCTTTGTAGCCCGTCGAGAGATAGCCGGCTGTCAAGCTTTCAGAAAGACCTAGAATCAAACCGCCGACCAGCAGTCCAGTGCCTGATTCCAAGCCTCCGATGATCGAAACGGCATAGGCTTTGATTCCAAGCACAGTTCCCATCGATGCTGAAACGAAAGTCAAAGGTGCGACAAGCAAACCCGCGATACCGGCGATCATGCAACTGAGCATGAATGAAAATTGAATGACAAATTTTTGATTGATCCCCATCAAGCCGGCTGTGTCTTTGTCTTCACTGACGGCACGAATGGCTTTACCATAAATGGTTTTACGTTTGAAAAGCTCCACTCCGATAACAACCAAAATCGAGACGATCACGACTAAGATTTCTTGGCGGTAGACTCCAACTCCAGCAATTCGCAATGGCTCATCGCCAAGCGGGGAGGGGAAACGAAAGTCACCAGTCGACCACAGCTGTTCAACTCCGTTTTTGACAATCGTTGCGACTGCTAAGGTTGCAAGAACCCAAGCGTATTCAGATTTTAATTTCAAGGAAGGCTCGACGGCAAATTTATGAATCAAGGCGCCGACCAGAGCTCCGGCGGCAAGCACGCCAATGATTGCAACGATGAACGGAATGCCAGTCAGCTGGCCCGTGGTTCGCTCGACGTAAATAGAAAAACCAACCACTCCACCGAGCATGAGAATATTGCCTAGTGAAAAATTGATGGTTTTTGAGGTCGAGAAAGTGAGGTTATAGCCAAAGGCAATCAAGGCATAAATCATGCCTTGAACTGCGCCGGATACCAAAAGCTGAAGAAATTCTGTCACTGATTTGGATTTCGCTTACTTGGATTTTTTCTTGGCGCTCTTTGCCGGAGCGGCTGCTGTAGCTGCCGTTGGAGCAGCAACTGGGGCCGCAGAGGTCTCTCCTGACTGCACAATCGTGCCGTCTTTCACCATTCCAATAAGCACGTTTTGTTCATGAATGGCTTCGTGATCGGTGCTAGAAAATGGCTTGGCAAAAGTTCCGGTCAAACCTTCGTAAGGTTGGTTCAAATTTTCCAGAGCTTCTTTAATTTTTTTGCCGTCAGCAGATTGGGCCTGCTCAATGGCAAGTTTCAACAGATAAAGTGAGTCATATCCTTGCGCAGCTGAAACGGCAGAAGCAATCGGCGACTCTTTGAATTTTGCTTTGTAGTCTTCGATAAACTTCTTTTGCTTAGGCGAGGTCGCAGAACTCTCGATAAATGTTTGTGGCATCATTGTGCCGTTGCCGTTTTTGCCGGCGTTGATGATATAGTTCGACATCGACAAAGTCCAGCTGCCGATCATCGGAGCTTTCCAATTGATCCGGTCCATCGAGTTTGAAACAGCTGCCAATTCAGGTCCGATTCCGTAAGCCAAAACCACATCGGCCTTCGCCGCCTTCGCTTCTTGCAACTGAGCAGTCATGTCGGTGTCTTTGATTTTAAATTTACCAACAGAAACCGCTTTGCTCCCAGCCGCTGCCAGGGCTTGGGTCATTTTATCGCAGCCATTTTGTCCGTAGTTGGTGTCATCGCAAAGCAGAGCTGGCTTTTTGCCGCGCTTCAAGCCTTCAGCAACAATTGCTTTGGATTGAATGTCATCATTGGCAGCAATTCGAAAAATATAATTTTCCGGATAATCTTTGAAAAGCTCATTTACTTTTGCCCCCGCACTGACGTTGATAATTTGTGGAACTTTTTTCTGCAGTGGATAAGTGGTGCTCGCATTGGCCACGCCCGTGTTAATCGGTCCGAGGACAGCCGCGACTTGCTCTTTATCAAGAAGCTCTTGCATGATCTGACCACCGCGCTCGTTTTTCGCTTCGTCATCCCGGTCGACCATGATCAATTTTTTTCCCATCACTCCGCCAGCCGCATTGACTTCATCGATTGCGATCTGAACGCCATTTCGCATCGACACGCCCATTGGCGCAGAGCCACCGGTGAAAGGACCGAAAACTCCAACTTTAATTTCATTTGAATTTTTCTTAGTACAGCCAAATGACAGAGCTCCAAGGGTTGCAAAAGCCAGCAGGACCGTCTTTGTTTTCAAATTTCTATTTTGAGTGTGTTGCATACATATTCCTTTGCAAGTGGTGGACATTTCTCGCCTATACCAAGCCGGCTAAGATTCGAAGTCAAGTTTTCAAGACTGGAGTTTAGAAGCTGCGTATCAAGTGAAAGTGTGGACAAAGATCCGACCTCGCATCACGCTTGAAGATTCGTAATATGCCAACAATCACACGGAGGATTTGATGAAGTTTTGGTCTCTACTCGCGACTGTCAGTTTATTTTCTGCGATGGCTCATGCAGGGCTCGGTAAATATCCAACTCGGTTCCAAGTTGCGCATCAGCGGCTGGCGCCTATGAGTGAAAATCTCGCTTACTACGGCGGCCCGGTGATCAGCAATGCTCACGTCGTCGCTGTGTTTTGGGGTGAGGGAGTGGACGCGACAGTTGAAAAAGACATCGGCGGAATGTACGCGGCGGCTGTGAATAGCACTCATATGGCCAATTTGCCTTCATCAAAGAAGCAAAAAATTCTAAAAATGTCACTCGCAAGCTGAATACGAATTTCATAAAGTCCGTCCGTACCTTCCAAATGTTTTA
>JAYUCD010000291.1:0-5156 GCA_043740515.1 Bdellovibrio sp.
GGCTAAATCCCTGGTGATGAATACCTTAAGACTTTGTAAAGATAAGCTGGTGAGAAAAATCCTAAAACAAGATTGATTGAGATGGTCTCAAAAGGGCCATCTCAAGATGAGAAATTCCAAAAATTAGAGTGTGCTTCCTTGATAGACGCGAGTCCAAATATCGAGTGCACAAAAGAAAATCATCACAGCCAAAACGAAAAATCCAACTCCAAAAATCACACGATTGGATTTCAAATCATATTTAAGGCCCATGAAAAAAGCCATCACCAGCAGCGCTTTGACCAAGGCGATCAAAAAGGCAACAGGTGCAGCAAAAATCCCCAAATGCAGCCGCGAAGTTCCGACTGTTAGAGCCGTCAGCACCAAAAGCGCAAAGCAAACCCGGCCCAAGATGGCAAAAGGAATGATGTGATGTTGATGGAGTCCATCGTGATCATGCGAATCCGTCGGTTGATGTTGCGCCATTTTTTGCTCCTAGCCGATAAGATAAAGTAAAGGGAATAGAAAAATCCAAATCAAGTCAACAACGTGCCAGAACAGTCCAACTCCCTCGACAGCAGTGAAATAATTTGGATTGAAGTCACCTCGGAGATGTCGAATCAAACACCAAGTGATCAACCCCATTCCAAGCATCACGTGAATTCCATGCAAGCCCGTCATTGAAAAGTAAAATCCGAAATACAATCCCAGATTGTGAGCGATCGCACCCTCATGGTTGAAAAATCGGCCGGGCAACAAACCCTCATGAAATTTATGTGAGTACTCGGTGTATTTGACGAACATAAAAATCGCGCCACAAAGAATGGTTGTGATCAGCGCCAAAGTCGCCTGATGATTTTTTCCTCTTTGAATGAAGTGAATACTGAGAGCCATGGTCCACGAGCTCATGATCAGAACCACAGTATTGATCGATCCCATTTTCCAATCCAAATGGCTCGCACCTTCGGAAAAAGTCTGTGGATAAATTGCGTGCATCAAAAAATAACCAACGAACAAGCCGCCAAACATTAAAATCTCAGTCACCATGAAAAGCCAGATGCCTTCTTTGGAACTGGTGAACTCGTGCATGGCATCTTTAAAATGATGCGCAAAATGATGTTCGTGCTTCCCGGTTACGCCAGAATGATTAGCTGAATGCTTATCGATACTCATAAGGCCCCGCTGTTACAATGGGTTCAACTTTAAAATTATCATGCGGCGGAGGCGAGGCGACAGTCCATTCAAGGGTCTTAGCTCCCCATGGATTGTCTGGAGCTTTTTCTCCCCACTTTAAACTGTGAATGATCGTCGCAAGCGAGATCAAGAATCCAGCAGCAATTAGCCATGATCCAACCGTTGAAATGCGATTCAAGGATTCATAGGCCGGGAGATAATTGAAATATCGTCTCGGCATTCCCATCGCGCCCAAAATAAACTGTGGAAAGAAAGTGACGTTGAAGCCGATAAAAATAAATACAAAAGACATTCGAGCCCAGGATTCTTTGTACATTTTGCCGAACATTTTTGGCATCCAGTAGTAGAAGCCGCCCATCAAAGCCATCAATGTTCCACCCACCATCACATAGTGAAAATGCGCCACTACAAAATAGGTGTCATGAAAATGCACGTCAAGACCGATGGTCGCGAGCATAATTCCAGTCACTCCCCCAATAGCAAACAAAAACAAAAATCCCAGGGCATAGAGCATCGGTGACTGAAATGAAATCGATCCGCGGTACAAGGTGGCAAGCCAGTTGAACATCTTGATCGCCGTCGGAACGCCCACGAGCATAGTCAAGAATGAAAAAACCACGCCGGCAATTTCGGATTGGCCAGAGACAAACATATGATGTCCCCAAACAAAAAATGAAACAGCAGCAATTCCCAAAGAAGAGTAAGCAATCGCCGTATAACCAAAAATAGTCTTACGAGAAAAAGCCGAAATCAGTTCAGAGATCACGCCCATCGCAGGCAGGATCATGATGTAGACCGCCGGGTGCGAGTAAAACCAGAAAAAGTGCTGAAACAAAACCGGATCGCCGCCCAATTCAGGATTGAAGATTCCAACTCCGTACAATCGCTCAGCTGCTAGAAGCAACAAAGTGATGGCCAAAACCGGAGTCGCCAAAACCTGAATGATTGCTGTCGAATAAATTGCCCAAACAAACAAAGGAATGCGACCCATGGTCATTCCAGGCGCGCGCAATTTATGCACGGTCACGATGAAATTCAATCCAGTCAATATCGAAGACATACCCATGATGAAGGCCGCGATGACCATCGAGACAACAGCAGTCTGTGTTCGAATTGAATAGGGAGTGTAAAAAGTCCATCCAGTATCAATCTTCGTGGTGAAAAAAGTCGATACTGCCAAAGCTGCTCCGGCCATAAACACATACCAGCTCAAAAGATTTAGCTTAGGAAAAGCCACGTCTTTCGCGCCAATTTGAAGAGGCAAAAAGAAATTCCCTAAGATCGCTGGAATTCCTGGGATGATTACCATGAAGACCATGATAGCCCCGTGATAAGTCATTACCTGATTGTAAACATCACCTGATTTCAATATTCCCGTCGGCACAAAAAGATTGGCGCGCAAGATCAGCGCCATGATTCCACCGATCAAGAAAAATGTCAGAACCGAAATCATGTACATCAAGCCGATCCGTTTGTGATCGAGGCTTGTCAGCCATGACCAGATGCCTGGGTACTCGTTGATATAATTTTTATCACTCGCAATTTGATTAGCCACTTTAAGCTCCTACTTGAGACTCTTGATGTATTCGATCAACGCATTGACTTGGTCTTCGTTCAGCACTCCCTGAAAAGGAGGCATCACGCCGCTTGGGAAACCTTTCACAATTTTCGCGTTGGGATTCAAGATCGATTCACGCACATAATTCTCATCAACCACAACTTTCAAACCATCTGACATTTCGTGATCTTTCAGACCCCAAATGCCTTTCCAAGAAGGTCCGACCCGAGCCGATCCATCCACTGAGTGACAAGCCACGCAGCCTTTGTCGGTGTAAAGCTTTTTACCCTTGTCGGCGAGGGAAAGACCTTCATCATTTTCCATCAGATATTTTTCATAATCGGCTTGCGGCACAACATGCATTTTTGCCATCATTCCCGAATGAGTCGTTCCGCAATACTCTGCACAGAACACCTGATAATCGCCCAGCTTCTCTGGCGTAAATGAAATCATGGAATAACGTCCCGGAACCGCATCCTGCTTCAGGCGAAGTGATGGGATGTAGAACGAATGAATCACATCTCTCGAAGTCATAATCAATTTGATCGGAGTATTGACCGGCACTACAAATTCAGCGCCCACAGTCTTTCCACTTTTGTAAACGAACTCCCAAGACCACTGACGACCAAAAATATGTATCTCAAGAGCATTGTCAGGCACGGTTCGCATTTCGTGGTAGATGATCCAACCCCAAGCAAAAACTGCCAGAAACAGAACCAGTGGAATGAATGACCATAAAAATTCCAGAAAAGTATTGTGACTAATGTAAGGCGTTTTATCGCTATCTGTTTTTCGTTTGTACTTCACAACGAAAAAAATCATTCCGCCCAATAAGATGGCGCAACCGATCAGGCTGGTCCACAAGAGGAAAGAGTACAGATTGTCGACTTGGCTCGACACTTCGGACCCTTGAGGTGGCATGAAAGATCCACCAGCCATTGCACTTTTTGATAAAAACATCATCCACGTCATTGAGCAGTCTCCTCACTCACTTCGCTGCAAAATCTTTTATGTTTGCTCTCTCCGAGAACGAACCCACACCGGTATCAGCAATGCACCCAACATCAAAACCACAATCCCAGCTCCCACTTTCATCAAGTTAGCAGCATAGAGAGTGTATTTGCTTTGATGTGGATCATAATGAAAACAGTACCAAATCATTCTGTCGACCAAAGTTCCGATATGTCCATCGGCCGCTTCATTCAGGGCCATTTTAAAGGTCTTGCCTTCCATCATGATGCCCATCAAATAACGAGAAATTTTTCTCTGAGGAGTGGTGACGATCGCCGCCGAAGCATGCGCCCACTCTTTGGTCTCTTCGTTCCATTTGAATTTGAAACCAACTTGATCCGTCAGTTTTTTAATTGTCTCCGCATCAGCTGTGAGAAAATGCCAACCTTTTTCTGAACCAGGTCGATCGTAGGATTTCATATAAGCGGTTTTTTTTCGCAAAGCGAGCTCTGAATTTTCTCTCGAATCAAAGCTGATCGCCAAATACTGAAATTGATTTCCAGCACTCCAGTCGATTGTTTTCAAAGAATCAATCACACCATTCAAATGAAAATTGCAAAGGCCCGGACAAGCAAAATAAACTGGACTGATCACAACTGGATGAGTGCCATCATAGAAACTTCCCAATGTAACCGTTTCACCTAGCTCATTTTGAAATTTCAAATCCGGATCCAAAGTCGATCCCAGTTTCTCAAAAATTCCCACGTCTTTCAGTTCACGCGGAATTTCAGAAGACACCATTTTTCCAGCTTCTGGTGAAAGTGCGAGACTCAAAGAAGAAACCATCAGCAGAACTGCTGACAAGAAGAGGTGCGTGAGAAATTTCGAAAGCTTCAGCTTCATAGTTTAATTCGCGGTTTTCGCAAACGCAGCCACCTTGGCTGGATCTTCGCTAACCTTCGCTTTGGTAATTGAATTAATAAATTGAACCAGGGACCAACGATCCACAGGCTTCAGTTGTTTCCAAGAAGCCATCGATCCGCCGGCAATTCCCTCAGTCAAGACGGTGTACCAGCCAATATATCCGCCACCTTTTTTCCAAGGGCCTTCAACTAAATTTCGCGGCTTCGGCACCAATGCCTGTCCCGCAGGGCCGTCTCCCAAACCAGCATTTCCGTGGCAGATGGTGCAGTTCTGAGCGAATAATTTTTTACCGTGCTTAACCATGTCGTCATTCGCCACCCAAGGCTCAGTGACTTTGGAAATATCCACATCTGATTCAGCAAGCGGAGCTGTCGTTACGGCGGGAGGAGTGTGAATATTTTCTTTGAGATCAACGCCCGGGTGAATGGCGACAATGTAAATAAAAAAGACGAAAACGAAAGCCATTGAGAACAAGAAAGCGATCATTCCACCATGATTGTATTGGTCGCGATTGTCAGACATAGACGACAGAGCTCCTCATACGCAGGCC
>JAYUCD010000292.1:0-3625 GCA_043740515.1 Bdellovibrio sp.
CTCATCGAATTCTCCCTTTAAGTTAGTAGCAAAAAAAATACAAAAATAAACTACAATTTGAAATTAAAAATACTTTGATCAAAACCGTTGTAGCGTTCGTAATCGGTGAGCTCATACAGCTCTTTTCGGTGCTGCATTTTATCCAAAATTTGTTCTTGGTTTCCATGTGCCAAAATATGCTTAAGGCCTTCTTCTTGCGCCTTCATAGCCAGACGCAAAGTCGTGACTGGCCAAATCACCATATTGTAACCCAGTCCCTGCAATTGCTGGATGGTCAGAAGTTTGGATTTTCCAAACTCCGTCATATTGGCAAGTAATGGGGCTTTCACGGCTTTGCGAAATATTTCAAATTCTTTTTCGTCTTGCAAAGCTTCGGTAAAAATAACGTCAGCTCCGGCATCCACATAGGCCTTGGCGCGCTCGATCGCTTTCTCCAAACCTTCAGTGGCTCGCGCATCTGTGCGAGCAATCACGACAAAATTCGGATCGAGTTTTCTCGACATCTCAGCAGCCTTAATTTTTTGAACCATGTCTGCTGTTGAAACCAGGGACTTTCCGTCAAGGTGTCCGCAGCGTTTTGGATTTTCTTGATCTTCCAAATGGCAGCCGGCTAAGCCTAACTCGATAAACTCTTGCACGCTCCGAGCTGCGTTCAGAGCGACGCCAAAGCCTGTATCGGCATCGATGATTGAAGGCAGCTTGGTGACCCGAGCAATCTGACGGCCGCGCTGGGAGACTTCAGTCAAAGTCGTCAGACCCACATCTGGATATCCGAGATCATTGGAAAGCACCGAACCCGAAATGTAAACTCCCTCGAAGCCAAGCTTCTCAATTTGCATGGCGGAAAGGGGAGAGAAGGCTCCGGGAAATTTCAGCAGCTTTCCTGATTTTAAAGCATCACGAAATTTTTTGCGCTTTTCTGCCGGCTGAGTTTCGTTGAACAACATTAAAAAATTCCCTTTGTATCTCGTTTATTATTTTGCAGCTTATCGATTGGAATCTGCACGTTCAATTCTTGCACCTGAGCAGCGGAAAGATCAGGAAGATTTTCTGCCAAAGAAATAAAGCGACTGCGCTCAACCTGTCCGATGATTCCCTCGGTCAGTTGGTCAAATTTGCGAATGTAATCTTTGCGAGCGAAAGGTTTCGCACCGGCAGGATGGGCGTTGGCTACTCCCAATTCATCAGTGAGCTTTTCGCCATTTTTGAAAACGATTTCGACTTTGCCGCCGAAACGTTTTTTATCTGGATTGGCGTCGTGGTAGGCCTCGGTCCATGCGGGATCTTCAACTGTGCGGATTTTGTGCCACAATTTAACGGTGGCAGGTCGCTGGGCTCTTTCTGGCGCATAACTTTGAACGTGATGCCATTTTCCATCCTCGAGAGCGACAGCAAAAATATACATGATCGAGTGATCCAAAGTTTCACGAGACGCATTTGGATCCATTTTCTGTGGATCACCGGCGCCCGTTCCGATCACATAATGAGTGTGATGAGAGGTGTGAATCACAATTTCCTGAATGTCGTCAAAATTTGGAATTTTTGCTTTCATGCGAGCTGCAAGATCGATCAAAGCTTGAGACTGGTACTCAGCCGAGTGTTCTTTGGTGTAAGTTTCAAGAATTGCTCGCTTCTCTTCTCCGACCTCGGGCAGTGGAACTTCGTATTTACCGTTTTTTCCGGAGAGCATATAAGAAATCACTGAATCTTCACCTTCATAAATCGGCGACGGAGCACCTTCGCCGCGCATGCAGCGATCAACCGCTTCGATTGCCAATTTGCCCGAGTGAGCAGGAGCAAAAGCTTTCCAAGAGGAAATTTCACCTTTGCGAGATTGTCGGGTGGTAAATGAAACATGCACTGCCTGTTGTACAGCTTGAAAAATTGTTTCGGTCGACAGTCCAAGAAGTGTCCCAATTCCTGCCGCCTGAGCGGGACAAAGATGCGCGATGTGATCTTTTTTGAATTCGTGCAAGCAAATAGCCTTGACCAAATCAACGTGTACTTCGTAGCCAGTCACGATTCCGCGCAACAAATCTTTGCCGGCTTTATTCATTTGCTGGGCGACTGCCAAGATAGGCGGGATGTTATCGCCGGGGTGAGAGTAATCGGCAGCTAGAAATGTATCGTGAAAATCCAATTCTCGAACAGCTGTTCCGTTGGCCCAAGCGGCCCACTCGCAATCAAATTTCTGATTGTTAGGCATGCCAAAAACCAAAGCGCCATTTGGGCGGGGATGGGCCAGGGCCATTGATCTTGCCGAAGAAACGGGTCGACGATTGGCAGAAGCGATTGCAACCGAGGCGTTGTCGATGATTCGGTTGATGACCATATCGGTAACATCTGGCTTGATGGCCGCTTTGTCGGAAGCGATTTCAGCAATTTTCCATGCCAGTTGATTTTCTCGCGTCAGTTTTTCTTTGGAAGGGTAAACTCGAACTAGATGTTTTCGCATGAGGGATGGTCCTTTGTTTTGAGGACGCCCAGATTAGCAAAGGAGCTCGAGGAAAGGTAAGCATGACCTGTCAATTAACGCAAATAGCCGATCACTTCCTTCGGATCATTTGCTCTAGAAAGTCTCTTAAAAAATCACATAAAAATCACCTAAAATGTCCCAATGCTGAAGTAAACCGGCCATTGGACCTCATGCCGGGATTGATCTCGGGCTAATTTGTAGCCGACGTCGAGAGAAACAGCGCCGACAGGAGTGGTGTAGCGCAGTCCAACTCCTACGGCATCTCGATATGGATTCTGAATAGGCAAATCCTTAATAAACACGGCGCCTCCGTCGTAGAAGACGGCTCCACCGAAAGCGCCGAAAATTGGAAATCGAATTTCAGATTTGAGCAAATACATCTTGGACGAGGTGGTTAGACGGTAAATTCCAGGTTCCACTCCTAGATCGTATTTATTTGGAAAGGCTTCGTCTGGTTGGAAGCCCCGAATCGTTGACTGGCCTCCAAGAATCAAGCCCTTTTCGTTGAAGGGAACTCCACCATCTGAACTGAGATTTTGCAAATAGGCACCGCGCAGAGAATTGGCCCAAACCCAACCGGGATGGAAAAAAGATTTGTAATGAGTGAAGCTTGCAAAACCGCGAAAGTATTTTATTTCTTTCGAGCTTCCCAAAGCGGGATCTGAATACTCGGCGTTTAGGCGAGTGAAAGTTCCGGAGGTTGGATTGAAGGGATGATCGCGAAAATCAAAATCAACGGTTGGACCCGTGGTAACAATTACCAATTCCTCAGAAGGCACGCAAGCCACACCGGGAAGGGCCGACCCAACAATGCAGTTTTCTCGCTGCTGAATTGGAAATTTGCGCAGCTGTGCTTTGTTCCAAAGGTCATAGGAGACAAGAATATGCGAAGTCAAATCTTGCTCGACTGAATAAGTAAACTGCCTCAGCTCAGTAGCTTGTCGCAAAGAAAAGTCAGATACGAAAGTTGCCTGAGTGTAATTTACTCGGCCGCGCATCCGAGTGTTCAGCAGATAGGGCTCAAGGTAACCAAGCGTGACCTTGTTTTCGAGGTATTTCAAATCGGTGATATTATAATTTCCCTCGAGGCGAAGCGAAACTCCGCGCCCCGTTCCCAAAATATTTCGATAAGCGACGCCGGTGTAACCT
>JAYUCD010000293.1:0-18003 GCA_043740515.1 Bdellovibrio sp.
GGGAACAGTCGATCAAAGTCTGGCAGGTTTTTCGGGAACTCCATATCCCGCATATTTGATCTGACATGCTAACGCCAGTCAAGTGGATATGGAGGTAAAACATTTAGCGGCTTCCAGGTGGGGTCGACGAATTGACTGCTCCCGGATCGACCGTCTGAATGGGGCTGATAGTTGAATGTTCAAGACTTCGGGTGTAGCTGGTGATCCATGCGGCACAAGCGACCAATAAGACAAGCACAGTAACCACAAGCATTCCAGAGCGACCGCGGCGACTGCTGTCGCCATATGGGTTTTTCGTTTGGGTTTTGATCGACGATTTTGCTGACATAATGAAAAACTCGCTTTCGTTAAAATGAACTGGAAAAAGATTTGTTTACCACTCAAACAAGTGAAGTCAATTTTTCAAGCGACAAAGGCACAACTCCGTTCGTGTCATTATGACCAACAACTGTATTCATACATAAGACTAGTGCGTTTATTTATAAAGTTTCAGACATATATTCGAAAGCAAGTTGGATCCAAAAAAAGAGGATTCCTTCGATCCCCAAACCACAAAAAGGAGTTTATAATGAGTAAGAAATTAAATACAACAGTTGGGCTTGCAGCTTCCGTCTTGTTTGTATCAGCCTTAGCATCAGCGCAGTCGAGCATGTCACCATCCTCCACCTCAGGCACGAGTACGAGCACTGGAGCCATTTCAAATACTCCGACTGATTCTCGCTCCACAGGCTCAGCAGGAAGTGATCTCAATCAGGGTGGCATGAATCGTGATGAAACCGGGTTCCAAAGTTCAGGTCAAACAGCTTCCACAACTGAATTGCGCAAAAACAAAAAGAGAATGCATCGATCTGGCTATTCAAACGGCGGCAGCGCAAATAGCTCGAGCGGGGACAGCAGCAACTTGCCTGACAATAACAAAACTGGAAGCAGCACGACGTCTGGAGACAATCCCAACTCGGGATCTAGTCATTAGGAAATAATAAAAATCTAACACATTTTTCTCAGCGTCTCCTATTTGATGAAGCTATGAATGAGCCAAGAAAATCGGAGACGCTTTAATTTTTGATGAGTACATCCGGACGAAAGCGATTGTGGATTTTTTGATTCGGCCAGCTTGAATCAAATGTCAGGTTTTCAATTCCATTTTCAGTCATAAGAACCGTGTCTTCAATTTTGGCTCCCGGCAGACTTGGATTCCAGGCAAGTGCCATTCCAGTTTTCAGTTTCCAACTTGGATCCGAGTCCCAAGAAGCGACTTTCTCTCGGGATAGATAACCTGTCGGCCCGCCTTGATGGTGTTTAAAAATCTCTTCAGGTAAATCATATTTTTTATAGGCTTGAGCAAATTCATGATAAATTTGGTTCAGCGATTGACCTTCTCTGCAGGCCGAAAAGACAGAAGCTTCGATTTCTGCAAGCAGAGCAAAATTTCTTTTCTCTTGAGCTGTCAAGTGTCGAAAGAAAACGAAACGTGTGAGATTCGCATATAGGCCAAAACGCCTGGCGCAAAAAACCATCATCGCTCCTTCACCTAACTTCGCAGGGCCAGCAATCGGGTGGCGGTGCGTTTGAATCCTTTTCTCACATCCGACCATCACCAAAGTTGGCTCGAGACCACGCTGCCAAAGAGATTTAGCACCCTCAGCGGCCAATCGATATTCTGTCCAATCCGGTTGAGCCATTCGAATTGCTTCCGACATGGCTTCAGCCGAAAGGCGACCGACCTCTCGGTAACGGGAAATCTCTTCCTTTTCTAAAATCATTTTCAAATTTTGAAACTCGGATGGGAGTGCTGTTTCACTTTCCAAGGGGCGATCGGAAAAGCACCTCTGGCCTTTCAGTTCAGCTAAAATAAATTGTTGGGTGGAATTGCTGTCGGCCCACGGAAAAGCTTTGATTTCAAAATCCGGAGAAATCTCTTCGGATGCCAAGCGAGCCTTTTCAATTTCATTGGTCAGCACCCAAGCTTTTTGAAGTGTGAGGAAAACTTCGCCGATGCCGATTTCACTTGTGAAAATCACAACGCTGTTGCCGCCAGCTGTTGCCCAAGCGAACCAGTCGACGCCCTTGAGACGCAAGGCTGGAATATGATGGTATTGCATCAGTCGGCGAAGTTTTTCCAGCTTGCGGCTGACTTCACTCATTGAGAAATCTCCACGGCTCGCAATTCGGCTGCTTTTTCTTCGGGCCATGTGTCGTTAACGAACATGCCGGCGCCAATCTCGGTGCCGGCTAAAAATTTCAGCCGATCTTTGCTTCGAAGTGCGGGATAAATTTCAATATGAGCATGAGATTCCAGATGAGGCTTCCCATCCGTCGGTGCTTGATAAAGGACCATCAAATAAGGAAAGGCTTTATTCCATAACAAATCAAATTTCATCAAAACAGCTTTTAAATTGAGTGCCAGATCTTGAAATTCTTGAGGCTCCAATTCGTGCAGCCAGGCAACCGAACGCTTGGGAGCGATCCAGGTTTCATAGGGATATCTTGCGCAAGATGGAATGAAGGAAAGTGAAGTCTTATTTTCATGAATGATCCGTTTTTTTTCCTGCAATTCAATTTGTAAAAAATCGGTTAAGAGACCCCGTTTATTTTTTTCAAAATACTGAGTCTGCATCTCAAGCATGCGGGCCGCGACAGGAGGGATGAAGGGATAGGCATAAATTTGGCCATGCGGATGATGGAGGGTGACGCCCACTTCAACACCTCTATTTTCAAAGGGCATGACATACTGTATCTGCTCTCGCCCACCCACTTCCCGGGTTCGATCAGCCCAAACTTCGAGCACCAGTTGGATTTCATCGGCACTCAAGAGTCCTAAAGAGGTTTCAGGATTTTGAGTAAAAACAACCACTTCGCAGACGCCGTCCGCGGCCTTGGTTAAAATATTCTCCTGCGGGACATCGACTGAAGCTTCGCTCAGCGAAGGAAATAGGTTGTCAAAAACCGCGACATCATAATCGCCTGCTGGCATTTCGGTTGGAAATTCAGCAGTTCGAGTGGTAGCTAAAGGCGAATATTCTTTCGGCGGAAGAAAAGTTCGATTCTGACGGTGACTTGCGTAAGCAACCCACTCGCCGCGCAAAGGATGCCAACGCAAATGCGCGCCGCCGACAATTGGATCATGGATGGGATTGCTTGGCCTAATATCATCAGAAATCGGGCGCCTTGAGTACAAAGTCATTCGACGGCCATCAGGTTTGAGCATAAATTTTTTATTCAAATGATCCTTTCGACTAAGAAGAACAGTGTCATATTTACACTTGAGCGTGACAAGTCTTATGCCTTGCAACTAAAAAAGAACAACCAGCTTCAATCGATTAATTGTTTAGACCCTGACAATCCACATAGTCTTGCCGACGAAATGTCGAGGAGTGCAGATTGAATATCAGATCATTCCTTGCCAATCAAAAAAGAATCGGATTTCCGCTTGGGCTTTGTTTTTCGGTCTGTTTTTGCCTGTGTTTCAGTTTCATAATCCTTTCCTCTTGTGGAAAAAAATTCTTTCGTCTGCTGATGCCCAGTTAAAAATCAATCGAAGCGTTGCTTCAGAAAAAGCTCAGCAAAAACACGTAGTGGTTGGTTTTTCACAGATCGGTCTTGATGGTGGTTGGCGATCGGCGGAAACAAAGTCGATTCTGGCCGAGGCTAAAAAGCGTGGCATTGAGTTGAAGTTTTCGGATGCCAAAGGCAAACAAGAAAATCAGTTCAAAGCGATTCGTTCCTTTATTGCAGAAAAAGTAAATGCAATCATCTTAGCTTCTTTAGTTGAAACGGGTTGGGAGTCAGTTCTTCAAGAAGCGAAGGACGCGGGGATTCCGGTGATTTTGGTTGATCGAGGAGTCAAAGTTGCTGACTCAAGTTTGTATGTGACTTCCATCACCGCTGACTTTGTGGAAGAGGGCCGGGCAGCGGCTAGGTGGTTGGCAATCAGCACTCATTGCAAAGCAAATATTATTGAATTGCAGGGAACGCTGGATTCAACTCCGGCAATTGGACGACAAGCGGGATTTGCACAGGCGCTGAAAGAGCATCCTGAAATGAAAAATTTGAAATCTCAGTCGGCAGGATTTTCCCGACAGGATGCCAGAGAGATCATGCAAGCTTTGCTTAAATCAGATGGAAAAAATATCACTGCGGTATTTGCCCACAATGATGAAATGGCCTTGGGAGCAATCGAAGCGATTGAGAAATCTGGGTTTCGTCCGGGAAAAGATATTCAATTGATTTCAATCGACGGGGTGAGGTCTGCTTTTCAGGCGATTGTCGCCGGCAAGCTGAACGCAACTGTGGAATGCACTCCCTTGCTTGGACCCGGAATTTTTGATGCAGTTTACAAAGCACTGACCCATGAAAGTATGGTTAAAAAAATGACGTTGCAAGGCCGGATTTTTGATGTGACGAATGCTAAAAAAGCGATCGCAAATCGAGAGTATTAATTTATTCACTCGCAGTCTTCTCGCCCCAAAGTGAAATTTTGAAGGATCACTTCGCCATCTGGACTGAGAAGTGTAACCGAAGAACGATAAGGATCTTCGGAGAGAGTCAGCAAAAGTCTTTCTCGGGTCTTCAAATGGATGAGTATATTTTCGCTGGGTCGATAAGAATGATACCAAGCTTGCGAATTGGAGGAACTCGCAAATGGGAGAGTAGCTCCATTGTTCAAATTCACCTGGAATTGCCGAGGGATCCCAAAATCAAACTTCATTTCTTCTCGGTCAGCACTCCAACCCTGATAAGTAAATCGCAAATCCGCAAACAAGAGACGATTTTTTCCAGCAACTTGCAGAGCTGTCAATTCTCGCTCAGCTGATTTCTGAATCTGCTGTAGCAGCTGATCGGAACTCAGCTCTTTGAGTTCAGGAAAATGTCCTATGGACATTGGCAGCGCTCCACTTAAATCTGAATCTTGAGAATTCATCTGATGCGATAAATTCAATTCCATTTTTTCCCAATCTGACTTTGGAAGCTGAGAATTTTCCAGATCCACAATTTTGAAATTGTTTTTCTGCTCTGGCTGAGCAGAGTCCAAACCCCAATGGTTGTCAGAATTTTCTGAAATCGCAAATTTCCAATTTCCTGGAGGTGCCGGTTTTGACAATTGAAAACTGGGAAAAGAATCGCATCCCATCTGGTAGCGATAGTGAGAGGCAATGGCTGTCTCAGTGTGACCAGCTCCGTCCCAGAGTTGAATCAGGAGAGGTGCGCGTATTGAAATCCAATCTTCTGTTTCAGGAAAATCTTTCCAGCCTTCAGTTCCTGGCGTTTGCAAGGGATGGCGGAGCACAACCTGATCAAGTCGTCCTGAGTCTAGGCTCCTTTCTAAAATTCCGGTCCATGCAAGCTTCGGAATCTGTTGAGAGACCAACTTGGCAGCGGCGCTACCTGGCCCTTGTCTGATGTTTGGAAAAAGGGGAGGCTGAATCCACCCCATGAAAAGTGCGACTCCAATGCCTGAGAGAATAGCCAAAATCAGAGCGAAGCCCAGGGATTTTTTCATGACTCAAGGGTAATCGAGTCGACGGGGCCTGTCCACCAAGACGGAATGCTAAGTCCTGGATTTTAGTTTAGTTTCAAGTCCCAGTCTCGCATAGACAAGCTTATATTCTATCCAAGCTCAATTGAATTTCCTATGCTGTATGAATCCGTCCTGTCTGCAAAAAGGAATTATGAAGAATCAGGCCCTCATTTTAGACTTCGAAAAGTTGGATCAGGCCCAAACTCTGAAAATTGCGGAGACAGTTATCAGCTGCGATCGGCTTTCTCCAGAGAGGGTAATCTCTCTTTTTCTAAATTCCGGCTTTCATCATGTCGTTCAAAAATCCAGCCCCGATTTTGTCGCGGAAAGCGCCATCGCTGAATCGATGATTCAACATCCAGATCATTTTCTTCAGTTTCCCATGTCTGTTCTCTTCGCCGAAAAAAATCCGAACCTGGATACCGAGCGATCGCACCGAGATCTCTCATGGCAGGTATCAGACCCAAAAGAAAAAAGAGATCTTTTGACGACTGTGGACGAATACATGAAAAAAAATGCCACTCCGCAATCCTTAGCTCAGGATGCGAAAATGGTCGTTGATGAGATCATCACCAATGCGCTCCATCACGGTCCCTTTGTGGGATCAGGAATCACTGGTCCCAGTTCCGAACAAATACGACAGAGCTTGGGCAGTGATCCGAAAAAATGGCCACAGGTCTTTGTGGGCCGAACTGCAGAGAGAATCTTTGTCGGCTGCAGTGACTTCAATGGCAGCTTAAATTTAGAAAAAATGATCAAGCGAATTCAATTTGCATTTATCTCTGGACCTGGTGAGATTATTAATTTTGGCCGCGGTGGAGCTCGTATCGGAGCCTTTATGATGTTCGAATGCTGCACCAGTTTCTATGCTGCTGTGGACGAAGGAAAAATAACCACAATTGTGTGTGGATTTCCCCAGCGAAAGTCAGCAAAGGTTCGCCATGAGATGCCAAAGAATTTGCACTTGATTTGGAGAAAAAAATCATCGTGAAAACAAAAATAAATATTACCAGCGATGAAAAAAAAATGACGATCGAAATGTCCGGAGAGATCACTTCAGAAAGTCCCTTTCCAAAAGTCATGCGAGAGCATGATGAGCAAAAACTTGAGATCCAGTTCAAGGGAATTGATTACATCAATTCGGGCGGAGTCCGCGCTTGGATTTCCTGGACCAAAGCTATGCGGCAAGCTTTTAATGGCTCTGAGATGAGCTTTGATTTGATTCCCGCAATCATGGTCAAGCAGGCAGCTCAAATCCGCGGTTTCTTGCCCTTGGATTCAAAAATCAAATCCTTTATTGTTTCTTATTACTGTGATCACTGCCACGCCAATCTTGATTTGGTCTTTGAGAAAGGCATCAATTTAGATATGTCGCTTAGTCAAAGCGAACTGATCAAAACGATATCCATGGCAAAATGTGACAAGTGCGGATCGCCTGCGGAAATCGATGCTGTTCCCCAAGACTATATCTGCATTTTGACTTAAAGCAATTCAACGAATGCTGATATGCAGATGCTTGCTGGTCCCAGTGTTGCGAAGTTTTCCTTCCAACAAAAAGCTACAAGCCGCGAGAGTTTTTTTCTTGCGATCGCAAAACATATAAAAATTGGCCGAATTTCCGATGATAAACTTAAGACCCATGCCTCCAGTCGCACCCGAGGTTAAGGGTGATGACTGTTCCTCAGGATAAATTTCAGACAAGCGCTTGAGCACGGGGCTTCTCTCGGCTGAGCCAAAATTATCCTCACAGCCAATCACCACTTTGTTCGAAGAATAACAGGCGAACAAACGACTGATCGAATTTCTTGGATTTTCAACCGTGGTGCTCCTGTCTGTTTGGCTGTAGATCCGCTCGCCCAATCGGTTGGTGGGCGCCTGATAAAGCGAATTCATCAATAGCTCCTCAGCTGCCTGAAGACAAATGTCCTGAATTCCTTTCAGCTGTTTTTCCTGCGAGAGAAACAAATCCAGCTGACGGATCAAATCCGGTTTTTCCTGGCTGTTGGTAAAGGGAAGTAAAAGATTGTGATTTGTTTTCGGATTGAGATTTTTGGGAATAAATCCATTGAAGAAAAATGGAATCGGATTGTTCGAAAAACTTCTAGGCCGGAGAGACATCAAGCAGGAGGAAAAAAGCTCAGAAATAAAATCAGGCCTTTGAGAATAGAGAACATGTTCGAAGCCCATGACAAAATAGTCGATCGGGTTGAAGGATTCAAACACCTTATCGATCACGATGATGGTTCGGTTCATCGGGGCAAAGCGAATCAGCTTGATATCCTCTGGTAGTCTGAGGACATAGAATTCATGCAGCAGTAACTCTAAATAGTCAGAGCGAGCCGGGGGCCAAGATTCTTCATACTCCGAAAATAATCTTCTCATTAAAATTCGCTCACTTTTTGAGAAAGCTAAAGTAGGTTTTTGCGTTCACATCAATTTCCATTGGATTGCCTCTGGAATCTTTAATCTCCGGAATTTTATAGCGCCCGTCGGGATAGAATTCTCTTTCTCGCATGAAAAGCACATCCACATGCTCTTTGGTGATGGAACTGTAAAAGGGAACGTAGAAAGAAATCAGAGTCATATTCGGTTTCAAAAATCCGGCAATCAGACTAAAATTTTTAACGAAAATCGATGGGCAACTTTCCAGTCGAATGGCTTGAACAGCCTGATGTTTATCACCCCAAAAGATAAAATTGCGAATGCCAATCGAGCTGATGCCTCTTAATTTTGAAAGTTCGATTCGGATGATATGGGCAGTTGGTTCGGCCGGGAGAGAGGCTGATTCGTCCAAAGATCCTGAAATTTTCAAAATGATTTCATTTTTATTTTCGAGTCGGACAACGGCGAAAGGCATAGCCCATTTTATCCTTCTCGCGCTTCGGTCACCAATCAATATCCGAAGGAACTGGCCTGATCTTTAGGCTAGGGATAAATTTCGGTGCAAAGTGATGTCTTGCAAAACATCCACTGCGCCTGAAATTTCGCCTTGGGCATTGCGAATCGGTGAGGCTGAATTCAAAATAACTTTTTGCGTACCATCGAAACATTGAATCTCAATGATTTCATATTGCGAAACTTGACCCTTAGAAAGGGCTCGCGCCAGGGCCCAGTCTTCTGTTGCTAACGATTTTCCCGAGTCGGTCCAGCGGCCCGCGTACTCGCTGAAGTGGCCTAAATCGACCGAACTTGTTCCGCCCCAAATGCGATTGGCTTCCGAATTCATCTGTGTGATTTTACCTTGAGCATTGGCGACAATCACTCCGACAGGCATTGTTTCGATGATTTGGCGATCGTCCGAATCGCTTTTCACAGCTTCTTCGGCACGAGATAAATACTGAGTCTGCATTTGCAGCTGTTTTGATTTCAAATAAAGGTTCGAGTAAACTCCAACCTTCGCTCTCAAAACATCTTCATTGTAGGGCTTTCCCAAATAATCGATAGCTCCGGCGAGATAGCCTTCGAGCACCTTGGGATCATCTTTGTAAATTGCAGTCACCATCATGATAGGAACATCTTTGCCTCGCTCTAGGCGCTTGATATGTCTTGCCGTTTCATATCCATCCATCTCAGGCATTTGAATATCCAGTAGGATCAGTGCAAAATCGTGGTTGCGAACAAGCTCCAGGGCTTCTTTACCAGAGGCAGCGGAATACAATTTGTACTGAGGAATTTCTCCCAATACGACTTCCATTGCCATGATATTGTCGGGGCGATCGTCGACGATCAAAATATCTATTGTTAGCGAAGATGCATCCATGGACTGAGCCATCCTTTAAGTGCCTTTCAAACGAATTGAGAGATCCAGACGCTATTCTGATTTCTCGCAGCTGTCATTGTTTGATCGAGTTAATTTTGGCGCCGACTGCTATTCTGCATATTCTTTCTTTCTCTGTTTACCCAGAAGTTGCTTGTTGGCCAGGAGCACAATAGGCTTCAGCCTCAATGAATTCAAAGATTCAAGATTTTCAATCCTCAGAAATGCTTGCAGGTCTCCTCGTTAATTTATCAGAGGGGCTGATTTATTTTGATCAAAAAGCTGTACAGAAAAGTGGGTTCGCATCGAAGTCCAATCCGACACTGAGGCCATCGAATTTCGAATCATTGATAGTCGACGAGGAATTTCAAAAGAAATCCAGGCGGAAATAATCCAGCCATTTTTTACCACCAAAGAAGTATATGCTTTTTGGTGCGGATTCCAAATCGGCTGCAAGATCTCACTTTGCTGTAAACCCAAATGCACATAATATGTTGTTTATATCTGAGCGAAAGTCGACTCGACCTCGTTTCCATTTGCGATCGGCATTTTGATTTTCAAATCATCTTATGAACTGGCATTTGGTCTAGGTTTTCCTAGATCAAGGGCGAGAGATACCCCTTTTTTCAGCATCCTGGACTGAGCTCCTACTTCAATCGCATGTCAAAATAAAGAAATCAAAAATGAAATGTTTTTTAGCAATAGGAGCGGCTTATGCGTCTTTCTTTGCTCTTAATTTTTTTGCTTTCCAGTCAGCTCTCAGTGGGGCATGTAGCGTTGCTTGAAAAAAAATATTGGATCTGGAGTGATAGCAAAGGACTGATTGAAATGACCTGCCAACCCAGTCTGCTCACTCAGGGTTTTGATGACGAAAGAGAGCATATCCTTGAGATGCGCTCACGCGAGCTTGTCATCTCCTTTCATGGTTTGAATCTGCCGCTTGAAAATAGTTTTTGGCAGTTGGTGCAAGAGACCGCAGGGATTTCGGCGATCAAATGTGAGAAGCCAGGTGGAAATGAGATTTATGCTCTCTTTGACGTGTCGGTTCCTGAAGTTTTGAATCCCGTGATCCGAGTCGGTGTCAGTGAGAAAGAGACCAATCTCTTTAGGCATCGCATTCTTCATTCAATTTCAAAAGCCGAGCAGCTGATCGTGACTCGGTCTCAAACCCGCACGAACCGTTTGCTTGAACAAAAGCAAAAAACCATACAAGCCAATTCGGGTCTAGTCACGCCCACTAGTTTAGTTGATGGGCTGGATGTTCAAAATGGCAGTCTCCAATATGTCGCTTGCGTGACCGGAGCGCCGTTACAAGTCCGAAACGACAACCTGAATAATATCTTGTTTACTGTCATCCGAAGCGAAGAGATCAAGCTGGTACAGACCTTTGGAGTTGATCGAAAAAATGCGATTGTCGAAGGCCAATCGATCAGTTTGTTGAGAATTCAATTTCTCCACCGACCCAGTGGTCGGAATCGCGGTTGGTTGCCAGAAAAAAATGTCCAGTTGCGTGCTCAGTGTGGAAGTCAAAAAATCAACCAGCCTATTGTTGGACAAACGAATCGTTGGAGTTTTCCCACTCTTCAGCGGCCCACCGAATCCTACAAAGAGGGCATGAAACGCTTTCGCGCGGGGCGTGAAGGCGGGCGTTTGCATGCGGCTTGTGATCTTTACAGAAATCAAGGCGAGCCTACCGTTGCGATCAACTCAGGGACGGTGATTCGAGATCGCTACTATTTTTATCAAGGAACCTATGCCTTGGAGGTCAAGCACATTGACGGCCGAATAGCACGCTACGGAGAAATCACGGGCAAACAAGCGCCGGGAATTTCTCAAGGCGCTGTCGTCACCTCGGGCCAAGCTCTCGGATATGTCGGCAAGATCAATTCAGATTGTTGCTCTCCGATGTTGCATTTTGAAATGTACTCGGGAAGTGGATCGGGTGCGCTTTCCCAATCTGGAAATGATTTTCAGAGACGCTCGGATCTGATGGATCCGACGGAAGATCTAGCGACTTGGGAGCAGAAAATGTTTGGTGTTTCATACTAAAAAATTTTGCAAGGAAGCGAAATGAATTCAGGACGAAAAAACCAAGTTCGACAAGTTTTGTTTGCGCTCAGCTTGATTCTTATTTTTTCTAGCTTCGCTTGGATGAAATCGAACCGAAGAAAAACAAATCCTCATGATTCGACGGCGCCTTCTTCAGCGCTCGCTCAGCCAAATGGGAAACAAGATTCATCTTCAACCAGTCTCACCGTTTCGCCGAACACTGCTTTAAAAAAAGGCGCTATGCCTAGAAAATCTGTGCAGGGACTTCAGGTGATGACAAAAACTTTGGCTGAATTTAGTAAGCCTGAGTCGCATGTGAAAGATTTGGTTCAAATGCTTCAGTTTCAAGATCAAGCGCCTGTCGTGACCCGCAATCAAAATCCAGATACAGGTGAAATGTTGATTGTACGCACCCAGAATCCTGTGGAGGGAACGCGCTACTTTCATGCGCAGTATTTTTCTGATGAGTCGGGTAAGGGCTTTGTGCAACACATGTCTTTCGAGTTTCAACCAGGGTCAGAAGCGATGAAGCTTGCCACGGAAGCTGTGGAGAAATCTTTTCCTCAACTGGGCAGTCCCCAGATTCGGCGGGAAGACTTCATCAGCTGGGTCTTGGACGAAAATCATATTTTGTGGATCAAACAACTGAGCGCTAAAGATCTCGAAGAGGATCCCTTTAACGCCTACTCTCCAGCGGATGTGGGAACAGTTCGAGTTGCGGTGGAAATGGAAATTCACGGCGGCTCCGATCACCATCACTGATTTACGTTCTCGGCCAAGCGCTTCAATACATAGGGT
Organism: Bdellovibrio sp.; assembly: GCA_043740515.1. Lineage (GTDB taxonomy): Bacteria > Bdellovibrionota > Bdellovibrionia > Bdellovibrionales > Bdellovibrionaceae > 21-14-0-10-47-8. Next base: position 12,123 of record JAYUCD010000293.1, read on the forward strand.
AATATTCCGCCCGAGTTGAAATATTTCAGTTCATTCGGAGTATCAATGCGAAGCAAAGTTTTCAACGATTTCTGGGTACCGGTGGAATGAATGCGAAGAATAATTTCGGAGCGTACTTGCAGGTCTGAGAGTGACGGAAAATCAATCGTTTCGCTCCCTGCAAGTTCCAATGCTGCCAAGGCATCGCCAGAAACTTGAAGCGGCAGAACTCCCATTCCAACCAAATTCGAGCGATGAATTCGCTCAAAGCTTTCGGCGATCACGGCTCGCACTCCCAAAAGCCTAGTTCCTTTGGCGGCCCAATCTCGAGAGGATCCTGAGCCATACTCCTTTCCGGCTATCACCACCGAGGGAGTGTTCTGAGCTCGGTAAAATTCGCTCGCTTCAAAAATACTCGTCTCTTCTCCACTTGGGAAAATTCGCGTGAGACCACCTTCCTTGCTCGCCATTCGATTGTGAATTCTGACATTAGCAAATGTCCCACGAACCATAACCTCATGATTTCCCCGGCGTGAACCATAGGAATTAAAATCCAAAATCGAAACGCCTTTGCCCCGCAAGTATTGACCTGCCGGCGATTGAGGATTGATATTACCGGCAGGCGAAATATGATCCGTGGTGATCGAGTCACCGAAGATTGCCAGAATTCGAGCTCCTTTGACTTCTGAAGCTTGTGTCGCCATCTCTGGATCAAGGAAGGGAGGCTTTTTAATATAAGTTGAATTCTCTGACCACTGAAAGGAAGAACCGGTTGGAATTTGAATGGACTTCCAATGAGCGTCTCCGGCAAATACATCTTGGTAGACGTTTCCAAATTTTTCCGCCGTCACATGCTTTAAGATCAGAGCTTCTAATTCTTGGGGATCTGGCCAGATATCTTTCAAGAAAACCGCCTGGCCTTCAGAAGAAAAACCCAAAGGTTCTTCATCCAAATTCACATTGATATTTCCAGCTATAGCCGCAGCGACCACCAAGGGTGGCGAGGCCAGATAATTGGCCATCACGAAAGGATGAATTCGTGCTTCAAAATTTCGATTGCCTGACAGCACAGAGGCGGTGGCAAGACCTGAGTCCTCAATCGCATTTTGAATTTCTGGCGGCAAAGGTCCACTGTTGCCAATGCATGTGGCGCAACCAAATCCTGCAATGTGAAATCCTAATTTTTCAAGACTTGGCATCAAGCCGGCCGACTGAATATAATCTCTCACTGCCAGAGACCCAGGCGCAAAGCTGGTCTTGACCCAGGGCTGAGTGCTCAAGCCTTTAGCCACAGCATTTCGGGCTAGCAATGCGGCTCCCAGCATCAACTCCGGATTGGAAGTGTTGGTGCAGGAGGTGATCGCTGCAATCACCACGGAGCCATGCAAGAGATGATAGCTTGAATGTCCGCTGTTCGCTTCAATTTTGTGAGTGTTGCTGAGCGGCCCCAAGCCTTCAGTGCGTGTGAATATGGCCTTCTCAGAGGCGAGACCTTTCATGCTGTCACTCATCTCGCTCCACTGGCGCAGCATTTTTTGATCGTAACTGGCGAGCGACTCTTTATAGCGGCCGAGCAAAAAATTTCGAAATGATTTTCGAACTTCGCGCAAGGGCACACGGTCTTGTGGTCGAGAGGGGCCAGCCATGCAAGCTTCTACTGTGCTGAGGTCCAATGAAAGTCTGTCGGCAAATTCAACTTTCGGGCTCTGCAATCCCCAGAGCTTTTGCTGTTGAAAATAAATTTGAGTTCTAAGCGCTTTTTCATTTCGACCAGTAGCTTCTAAATACCGCACGACTTTTTCATCGACTGGAAAAATTCCAATGGTGGATCCGTATTCAGGTGACATATTGGCTAAAGTTGCTCGGTCGGCAATCGAAAGATTCGAGACGCCTTCGCCAAAGTACTCGACAAATTTTCCCACCACACCTTTTTTTCTCAAAGCTTGAGTGATGGTGAGAACCAAATCGGTGGCTGTGGTTCCCGGCCGCAATCGTCCCGTCAATTCGTAGCCAACAACTTGAGGAATGAGCATCGTACAAGGTTGGCCAAGCATCGCTGCTTCAGCCTCGATGCCGCCAACTCCCCAGCCGAGCACTCCAAGGCCATTGATCATGGTTGTGTGCGAATCGGTACCGACCAAGGTATCAGGATAAATCATTATTTCTGAACTGGCAAGTGAGGTCGAAGAGCGCGCGAGATTTTTTCCGATCATGGCTACATGAGAAAGAGATTCCAAATTGATTTGATGGCAGATGCCGGTGGCCGGTGGAACCACGCGGAAATTTTCAAACGCTTTTTGTCCCCACTTGAGAAATTCGTAACGTTCACCGTTTCGAGCAAACTCCATCTCAATATTTTTTTTAAGTGCATCGCCTGTGGCGAAAAAATCCATTTGCACCGAGTGATCGATGACTAAATCCACCGGCCGCAGAGGATTGACTTGGATGGCATTTCCGCCACTTTTTATCATGCCGTCACGCATGGCCGCCAGATCGGCCACCACGGGGACGCCGGTGAAATCCTGCAACAGAACTCGAGCCGGAGTGAACTGTATTTCATATTCAGAAATGCTTGTCGGATTTTGCTTCAGCAAAGTCTCGATATCAGTTTTGGTGACGATCTCGTTATCTTCATGGCGTAGCAAATTTTCGAGAAGAATTTTGATGCTGAACGGAAGTTTCGCCAAATCAATTCCGCTGGCTTCAGCGAGAGCGGGGAGTGAGTGGTAGGAAAATTCCTGACCATTGATTTTCATTTGGCGCAAAGTTAGGAAGGAATTCATAGGTCCCCTTTTCGAAGCAACTTCGACCTATAAATACCTCTTTATTGGCCGAAGTGGAAAGGGGATTCAAATGTGAAACAACACAGAGCTTGAAATCGAAATCGTCGAACGAGTCCGTTCTCAATGAGCCGGTGGGTTTCCTGCTCCGTCCAAAATGACCGGCACCAACTCAATTTTGAAACGCGCATTCGGCTGACTTTTGTAAACAATGTCTCCTGCCAAATGAATCGAGTTGTGACCAGCGTCATATGTCCATCCACCCGAACGAGCCTGAGGGATATCTTGATTGCCGAACTTCACTCGCAACATCAATTGACCCTTGTCATCCAATCGAGGTCTCTGTTCTAAGAAGATTTCTTTTTCCAAAGTTTTTGCTGTGATTTGCTGACTGATGCGAGACATATCGCTGCCAAAGTCTTTCTGGATAATTCCCATGATGTATTTCGAGCGAATTTGCGCCGGAGTTCCACCATCGGGATTTGCCGTGACAATCATCTCTTCGATGCGATCAGGACCAAAGCCAACCGGACATTGTCCATTCGGAATCGGCTTCCCTTTTGTATAATCAAAACATTCACGGTGATAATTCGGATGACGTTGCAAATCGTAATCTTTCAATTCATCAGGATCTGTCTTTCGGACCAGAACTCCATAAACAGAAACGAGATTTGTATTTCCACCTTTGAAATCAAAAAGAATCTGCGCCATCTGTTGCGGAGTCACCGAGCTTGTCGAATCATCTGCATCGGTCACAATGACAATAACGAGATGGGCATCAGGCCGAAAAAACCCCTCGTTCTTATCTCCTCGCCCAGCTTTTTCTAAAGCTGAGGTGACGGGTGAAAAAGATTCTTCGAATTCAGGACTGACTTCTGTTGCTGAAGCAACGCCAATGATCAAGCTGGCAGCAAGAGCTTGAGGAGTTGCAGTTTCACGAGTCAAAAATCGCTTTTCGGATTTCACACCGTTGATGGTCACTCGGCGCAATTCGCCGTTGTCGTAGATCCGAGTCTTTGCATTCACAAATCGTGGAGTGCTATCCCAGACTCCAACCATACCGATGTGATAATCGATCACAGTGTTCTTTTGAAAAGCCTCCGCAAAGTGAGTCAAGTTCCGAGCCAAGTTGGTTTGTTTGTTGGCCATACTTCCAGAATTGTCTTCCACGAATAAAATATCAAGTTTCGGTTTGAGAGACAGTTCGTCTTGATTCGCATCCATGGCAATCCAATTGATCACATCGCGTGGAACTGGAGCAAACTTTGGTAAGTCGGCTTGTTTTGGTGGGGCAGGTTTTTCATAGACAGGCGGTGCCGGTTGTTGAGGCTGAACAACTTTAGGATATTCCGGAGGTTTCGGCTGATCAAGCGGTTTCGGATCTTCAAAAACGGGGATGACAGCTTTTGGAGGCGGAGGCAAAGCCCGATTCCCATTGATCATTGGAGATTCAGGACTACAGGCCGTCAGACCAGCTAGAATAAGAGAAGCAAGAAAGAATTTTGGAAATATGAAATTTTTCACATTTTCCTCCGAATATTTTGCGGGCATGAGTTCACTTTGACTTGATATTTATCCAGCTCGTCGACCCAAGGATGGCCGTCATCTGGAAACACCAGCTGGTCGCTATCTGTTTGAGCAAATTTTCCTTTTGAGTAAGCATCTGGATTCAACTTCATGTCAGCATGAATGCGTTGAATCGTTTCAACTTCGATCAAATTGAGTTTTTGAACCATTTTAAAGTTTTCTGTGCTTTCAACTTGCGCCAAAGCTTTCATTCGGTTTTTCAAAGCCATTTGAGCTTTGGCTTGAAATTTTTCGAGTTCCTGCACACTTGCAGTTGAAACTGTCGAACGAGATTGAAGATTTTCAATCGCAACTCGGCTCAATTTGGTTTCAAGCAAAGACTTTTGAATTGTGAGGTCGCGGTGAAAGAGTCTTGGTAGAATTTTAGCCTCTTCGCCGACTTCGGTGAATCGAATCGGAAAAGTTTGCACTTTATTTTCAATTCGTGAAACAGCAGAGTTTGTACCTGTTTCAGCTAAGCTCTTCATTTCGATCAAACGTTGACGCTGAGATTCTTTGTACAATTTGTGAGTTTCAAGAATTCCTTTGTAATCACAGATTTTCAACTGAGAAAGGGACTGTAAGAAAAAGGGTTCAGAGCCCACAACAGGCAAGAAAGCTTGACTGAGCAAAGTCTTTGTTTGCGCCAGAGCTTTTTCAAATTCTTTTTGTCGGTGAAAAGCCCAGCCTTTTTCCTCGACAGCTTCCAACCAGTGGTCAGAGCCGCGCTCGATCTGATTGTAAAGGTCGATGGCTTGAGCAAATTTTCCCGATTGATAAAGCAATCGAGCTCGAGTCAGAAGTTCAACTTCCGGGTTCGATGCTTTTTGAACGACTTGGTCAGCAAGTGCGGCGATGGCAGTTGGGGCGACCAAACTATTCAAAGAGGCATCAGAAGTTTTCTTTAACTCCTGAGCCCAATCACTGACTTTGAAAGCCACTGCGGGAGAAGTGTCTTCTGCAGCAAAGCTTACACTGGCCAAACAGAACGAGGACAGTAAAATGCTAGAGAAGAGTTTGTTTTTCATAACAGTAAACCAATTCCGATCTGACCTGTCACAGTGTTCAAGCTGCGAGATTGAAGATAAGCTTTGTCTTGGTAATTCTGATATCGGATCTCAGAGCGAATTGAAAAGTGTTGGCTCACCCAAAAACCGACTCCAGCTCCGGCTGTTCCAAGCCCTGTGGTTCCAGATGACAAAGTGATTTGTCCACCACCAGCGAGCAAATACATATCAAACTGAGCGATTCCCCAGTTCATCAGATTTGTCTTTCCATAAACTGGATACCAGCTGACGATTCCCAAAACAGAACTCAAAGGTGTATCGATCAATGGAATTTGGTAATCCAATCCACCAGCATTGTGGGCAGCCGTCGCTTCAGCAAACACACGTTTTCCTTGCGGCGTTAAATCATTACCATAGTCGTAGTAGCGAACTCCGAGGGAGAAGCGAGGAGAAAAGTGAAAGTCAGCAGCAGCACCCAAGTTTTGAGTGCGGAGATATGAATCTCCGCCAGCCACCGCTCCATAATTCAATCCCAACTCAAGACGGTTG
>JAYUCD010000294.1:0-4724 GCA_043740515.1 Bdellovibrio sp.
ACCCACAAGGTGGAGTGCTGGTGACGATTCGTTTGCCCACTCGTCAGGAGTCCGAATGAATGCGATGAAACTTGATCGAATGGTTGTCCTAGTGGTCGACGATGACGACATCGTTCGAAAAATCCTGATTGAGCATCTGACTTCTTTTGGCTTCAAGGCCTTTCTCGAAGCTAGAGATGGCTCAGAAGCTTTTCGCTATGTGGTTGATCACATTCAGCGCATCGATCTGATCATCTCCGATTGGGAGATGCCAAGAACCGATGGATTGACTTTTTTGCGAGCCGTCCGCGCTCAAAGGCACAGAGCTGATACTCCCTTTATCATGGTGACCTCGCAGCAGTCCCAAGAGCGAATGAAAATTTCAAATGCCAAACGTCATCAGGTCAATTCCTACATCGTGAAACCCTTTCGCGGTGATGTGCTGAGAGAGAAAGTTTTTCAAGTCCTTTTTGCAAATCAAGATCCAAACGATGATGACAAGGCAGCCTCATAAATCAATGCGTGGATGTTTTTTCCTTTTTTTTCTAGGACTCTCCTTTCAGGCTCCGGCGGCAGGAGTTGCAACTCAAATTTCTGAATCTTTTGCTTCGAGAGGTCATCTCGCCACTGCCACGGCCATCTGGAATCATGCGACTGGTGCGGTGACTCCCACGTTATTGGTCAAAGCGTGGAATGATGGAGTGGCTCGCAATTCCGCCCTTGATGTAGGCGACGGATCTCTAGGGGATTTTGATTCAACAACTTGGGCAAATTTTGCTAGTTCGATCGATTTATCGAGCAAGATTATTACGATCGACACAAATGCTTATCCAATTTTAAAATTTAGAAACTTTATTTTGGATGCCGGTTGGACCTTGGATCTCACGGGCTCCAACCCATTGGTGATTGATGTCTTAGGCGATATGACAGTCAACGGCGTGATCAATTGCAGTGGAAAAAATGGAAGCGCTTCGACGGGCACGGGTGCTGGCGCTGGCGCTGGAATCGGTGGAACGGGTCGATGCGGAGGAGCAGCCGGAGGCAATGGTGGCCCTGTTTATCCTGGCTCCGGCACTAGCACTGGCCAGGTCGGAAGCTCACCTGCATTCCCAACAATTAAAGGTGGCAATCCAGGCAGCACGACTGGAGCAGGAAATGGATCTGGTGGAGGTGGGGGTGGAGCTTGGGGAAGTGCCACACTTTCCATCGGAACCTCTGGAGGAAATGGATCCGGTGGCACGGGCGGCGGCGCAGGCACACAAGTTTCCAATCCAAATTGGGCACAGTATTTTGGCTCAGCCGGCGGCGGCGGCGGTAGTGGAAGTGGAACCGAAGCTGGCGGCGGCGGCGGCGGCGGCGGCGGAATTTTGATTTTACATGTGGGGCGATCCCTTGTGGTGGGAGCGAGCGGACTGATTTTAGCAAATGGCGGTGACGGTGGATCTTCAATCTCAACTGGAGGTGGAGGCGGAGCCGGTGGTGCTGGATCGATTCAAACCTGGGTTGGAAAAAGCATAACTCTCAGTGGAATAAATCCCAGTACCATCAGCGCCAAATCTGGTTTTCCTGGATCCCCGGCGACCGGCGGAGCGGGCGGAAGCGGTTGGAGCGGGCGAACTTGGACGGTTTATCCCTTGGCTGCAGGCTTTTTTAATCCGAGCGGAGCAAGTATCGCTCCGCCAAGTGAGCTCCCAGCGGAAGGTGCTACCGAATACACGATCGGAATTCAAACAGTCGTTTCCAACTCCTATGACACCTCAAGCACGCTCGCCGAATTTACTTCAGCGAGCATCTTACCTGCGTCTGCAAACGTCAGCTTAGAAGCAGCTGGATCCGACGATCAATTCCAGACCGATGACACGGGCTGGGTGCAGTCTGTGAATGTAGCGCAAATAAATAAAAAGCGATTTGTTCGATTCCGCCTGAGTCTGAATAATCTCAGTGGAACGGCGCCAGAAATTGTTCAAAATATAAAATTCAATTACATCGCTGGAGAGAGAGGCAATTTTCAGATGAATGCAAATGGTTGCGGAGTCATTCAAGCCCCTCAACCGCCGGGACCGGCGGCTGGACTGCTGTTTTTACCTTTGATTTTCTTGATCTGGTTTCAGTGTTCTAATCCGAAAGTCAAACCAGTCGACCAGCCGATAGAGAAATTGCGCTGATCAAAAATAAAATCTTCCTGCAAGCGAAATCCCAGCGAAAACGAGTTTGCTGTGGTTTTTAGAAATTGGTATCGAATCTGATTCTGATTCGATAATGCAAACAGTGATGAGCCCGCAAGCACACTGAGTTGGTTGCTTCCTTGCCAATCCCGCGAGCGATCCCAAATGTAAGTGACCGAGGGACCAATCGCCAAGGCAGTTTTGATTTCGACTTTTTCCAGACCCAGTCGGCGAAGCAAGGGCAAGGTCTGAATGATCCCGCCGCGCATCCAGCCGCTTTTCTGATCGGCCAATAAAATTTGAACACGCGCATCGATCACCGATTGATCATCCTGAAATGGATAAGTCTTTTGATCGGTCACTCGCCACCGGTATTGAGCATAAAAAATATCCAGGAGATAACTTTTTTCTGGATTTAGTATTTGCTCCATCTGACAATGTAAGCCACTGAGAGTGTAGCCTTCTAATTTATTTTTCAATCCATTTTCGCCAGTCAAATTGAGCTGAGTCCAAATCGGACTCCACTCGAGAAGATAAAGATCTTTCATTTCACGCTGATTCTGTGAAACCAGTTGGACTTGCGCTTCATAGCGAGTTTCGTCCGGCAGCGCTTTGGGAGCTTCTTTGAGCAAGCTCTCCGTTTTTGTTTCAACTTTAGACCTTTGCGCTTCCATTTTTGCTTCGGCAACAGGCTTTCGTCGGATCAGAACTCCGTCATGATCAGCCGATGAATCCAAATGATCGAGGTGGACTTTTGCAGGCTCCGAGAAAGCTCCAAGTCTTCCGGCCGTGGTGCCAGAAGCGACTCGCCAATAATAAACACCCAGCGGAAATTGCGACCAGGAGTATTCCGTTTTTTTCACACGCTTGGTGAGAATCGGATGCTGGAAATCTGCAGTTGAGGAAACTTCCAATGTGTAAAGATCAGCACCATCCACCGACTCCCAAGCAAACACCGCTTCATAGTCACCCGCGATGGTGGGCGGGTTGGCCTGCGCTTTGGAAATCAAAACTTGAGCGAGCCAGCGAAACAGAGGTGATTTGTAGCTGGAGCTTGGAGCTGGTTTTTTCGAAGCAGGCACTCGCATCAAAGGTGATTTCAATTTCGGAGCCGCCAGCGGAGCATGGCGTGGAAAGATTTGATTTGAATAAGCTGCCGGCATTTCAAATCCATCGCGGTCAAGACCGATGACTTTCCATTCAACATCATCTTCATCCATAAAGCCGTATTGAAAGAAATGCTCTTTGACTGATTTTTTGGTGATTTCTCCGGTGGTCAAATTGGTGATCACAAATCTGTAATCTTGAGCCTCTGGCAAGTAGGTCCAAATGAAGGAGACCTGCTCATGAGTTCGAACCCGGTCTCTCGGAAAGGGTGAAAGTAAATGCAATGTCGGCGCTTTCCAAATTTCGAGCTCTTTGGCTTCTGAAACTTTGCCTGCTTTGAGCAGTCGAAGCGTGTATTTTCCAGGTGAGAGAGCCAAATTTACCAAGGCTTGTCCAGATTTCAATTCGCGGATTTCATTTTTCCCATTCAGTGAGGCAATCTGAATCTTTTCAGCCGACCCAGTCCAAGTCACTGGGACCTGAGCCTGCTCGTCAAAAGAATAAATTCGCTGTTTGCTCAAGCCTTCAAATTTTAAATCCTGAGAGAGCGCAACTGTTTCAGTGTCGGCATTGTTTTCAATTTTCAGAATCTGATTTTCATTTAAAGACTGAGTTTGTGTTCCTGTACCCTTTTCAAATTCCATTTTGCCTTTGAGAACTTCAACTTCGAAATTTTCTTTACCAGTTTGTCTCAGACTCACTTCGGAGCCTTGTTGGAGATTCAGACTCCACTGGTCGGTTTCAATCCGAGTGCTGGCATAAGGATTTCGCGCTTGCAAATCACCTCGAGTGAAACGCAGTCGAATCTGCGAGTCCGCTGAAGAGTTCTGCGGCTCGATCGTCACCAAAGTGTTTTCAGAAAGATGCACTTCCGTTTGTTCGTTCAAATGCAAAGTTGCTGTCGATTGCGACAGAGTCAAAACCGAATCATAGTAATACAAAGTTTCATCGGCACCGGAATCTTCCCAGATCAAAGAATTCAGTCCACGCTTTCGCAGTTCATGCTGAGATTTAACCACAAAGCCGGCAGGGGCTTGCTGTGATTTTGAAATTTTATTTTGAAATGGATTGGGAAGAACGTGCGAATGCATGAGCAACCAGATCACTTCGAGAAGAAGAAAAATGGCAGTGAAGACAATCAAATGTTTATCCGACTTCCGGCTCATCTGCATACGAGTTATTTATCGGATTTGATTGAAGAAAAATGTGATCTTGTGAGGTCTGGTCCAGTCCAGTTTCGAATGCTTTCTGGACGCTGAGGAAAAGAAGCGAAAAACAAAAGAGGAAAACAAAAAGCAAAAAAATAAGTCCGTTTTTCATCCACCATGATAAAAAACGGACTTAAGGGGAATAAAATCGTTTCATTTGATTCTCTCCTTCCGTTCGCGCTCCCAATTGGCGTTAGAACCACAACACTGCGGGGAGAAGTGTGTGCTCTCCTCTGGCAATCTGGCTGGCATGAGGACAAGTATA
>JAYUCD010000295.1:0-4032 GCA_043740515.1 Bdellovibrio sp.
AAAGCGCTTGCCTCATTTGCAAAGTGACGAGCCTGAGCTTTTCTCTGACCAGTTCTTAAACACCCAAAGACAATAAGCATTTCAAACACTTGCGCTGCTTCAGAGCGTAGCTGTCTGGGTTTTGATCTCAATGAACCATATTGAGTCGTTTTGAAAAATCTCGAAATGAGATGAAAATCCCATGAAATTTTCATGACTTAACAGCTATCGGTCGGTTGGTCCCGGGCTTGTAATGGATGAAGGCAGAGGTTGATCAATGGGACGTCTGTCTTCGGTCGGTTTAATTTTAATTTGTGCCTTGAGCTTGGCTGCCTGTGCACCGAAGCACAAAGAGCAAGAGCCATGTGGTTTCGTACAGAATGTCTACGGAGAAAGAATCTCTTGGAAGGGCAGCGACACCGTTGCATTGAATGTGCATGAATCTTTTCCGCCTGAAATGATGCCGGCCTTGAATGCGGCCATCAAAGATTGGGAACTGGCATTGGGCCGCCCGATGTTTCAGATCCGTCAGACCAATTTTCCCAGCTCAGGTCCGCAACAAGACGGCTATAATGTGATTTATTGGATGAAAAACTGGGAAGCAGAAAAATCACTCGAGCAAGCAAGGACCTCCGTCTATTGGGTTGGCGATCAAATTCGAGAGGCAGACATTCGCCTGAACGCAGCCAACTTTAATTTCTATCTGGATAACCCCTCAGATTACCGATCTGTTCACTTGGAAAGTCTTTTGGTCCACGAGCTAGGACATGTCTTGGGACTGAAGCACAAAGAGGATTTTGGCAGCGTGATGGCCACCTATCTCGCAAGTATGAGCAAGCGAACTGAGATCTCAGCTGCGGATAAAGCCGATTTGAAATGTGAGTATTAACTCTAGACATCTTTGGGTTTTTCAGAAAACTGTAATTTTTCTATGTAAGGCAATTTAAGTTGTTATCAGAAAAGAACCGGGCCTAGACTTTGGAATCACTTCAAAAGTTTGGGCTCACAGCAAGGAGAATCCATGAGAACATTGGTTACTGAACGTCAGGCTGTTACTGAAAATCAGTCATCGCAACACGCGCCCGCAGTGAGTGAAATGGATTCGACTGCAGTGTATGCATCCCAGTTTTCTTACCATGAAATGGCAGATGTTCCAGTTCAGGAAATCGATGTATTGCAGGCCTTGGAAAACAATTTAAATCAGCTCGATGTATTGCAATCTCGAATGCAGTTTATGATGCGAGAAATTCGCTATTTGATGAAGGTCTAAGCCTTAAGCCTTTTTATTCACGAAGCCGATTTTGGGAATCACGAACTCGAGAAAATCTCCATCTCGCTCCTGGTAAACGGCGTTCTGAGCCACTGGATGATCAAATTTAAATTCCTCATGAAATGACTGGTAAGAGTTGGTTGAAACTTTCTTGCCATCATCTTCAATTTTGTCCTCAAAGGACCTTGTTCCTGAAACCATGGCTTTGTTGCCTTCGACTTTCACTTTGACGGTGTTCTTATCAGTCTCAGGAATGAAAGCTCTTAAGACATACATCCGGGGAGTCTCAGCCATCGTGCTGCCGCGGTTTTGGATTTTATAAAAGGGATCTGCCTCTTTGCCGGCGTAACGTTGAACCTGACCGAGCTGTTGCTTTCGGAGTTCGGCAAGCTCTTTGGCGAAAACTTCTTTTTGCACATTCACGGCTTCGGTCTGAGTTGATTTCAAATTTCTGTAGTTGTCTTGAAACTGATCATTCAAGCGTTTGAGGTTGGTCGAGTAATTTTCTTTGTCTTGAACAAAGTGCTTGTCATAATTCTGATGCATCTCTTCTCGGCGATGCTCGTAAGTTTGCTTTTCTCGGTCCGTTTCGGTTTCGAAATGCTCTTCTTGTCGTTTGAGTTTCGTATCGTAAACTTGCTTTTGGTCAGCCACTTTGGATTCGCCGAGGCGGCGAGTGCGATTGACGTTCTCTTCTTGCTCTTTGTGGATTTTTTCTTGTTGGCTTCGGCCTCGGTTTAACTCTACATCGATTTGTGTTTGATCACTTTTGCGTAAGCGATCTAATTTTTCTTGTCCTTGGAGAATTTGCTTTTGATCTTCAGTTTTAAATTTCTGCTTTGTCTGATTCAGACTGAGTTCGCCGCGAGCTTGCTCATTGTGAATGCGCTCTTGGTTTTGGTTTTCGATAGAGCTCAAAGTTGCCTTGGCAGATTCTTGCTGCCTTCGAATGGTGTCCTGACGGCGATCCTTTTCAGTCTCCATTGTTTTTTGAAATTTCTCATTCATGCTTTTCAGTTCGCTCGAATTTTTCTCATGCAACTGTCGACGCTCGTCAGTGGCCTTTTCATAAATTTGCGAAATATTTTCTTTTGATTTTTTCTCAGCTTCGGTGATTCGGCCTTGCTGATTTTTTAGAGACTCGTTGGCAACTTGCTGAATCTTTTTCTGTTGTTCTTGCTCTTTTTGCGCCAATGATTGAATGTGCTCAGAGCTTTGAGTCTGCTGATTTTGCACCTGAGACTCGAGAGCTTTGCGATTGGACTCGGCATATTTTCGATAAGTCGACGTTTGAGTATCGCCTTGAGCCTTTAGATTTTTATAACGGTTGTCGTTTTCATCTTTGATCGACTCGACAATTTTTTTTCCATCATTTTTGATGTGATTGACGGCAGCTTCGTTGTTGCTTTCGATTTGCTCTCGTTGATGGCGGTAGTTTTCGCGAAGTTCATCCACGTCTTGATTTTGAGAATCGACCAACTGCCGGCGCTTTTTTTGATGCTCCTTTTGGAGCTCGCCGAGCTCTTCAGCGCTAGATCTGTTGGAGGCCGCAATTTCATTTGCCATGCTCCCATTTTAACATTTTTCTCATGATGAGACGAAGAAAAGAGGCGAGATCAGAGGAAGCGAGCTGGGAACTGGTCTCAAGGAGAGGTGGGAGTGTTTAATTTTGCGGCTTCTGCCACATCCGCTGCAATTTCTCTTGGGCTTTTGCACATGGGAAGGTTGGCTGTGTTGCCTTTGCATTTCCATGTTTCTAAATAGGTGATCTGGTCAGTTGGAGCTGTTGGGAAATAACCTCGATATTGGTCGGGGTCCAAAGTACTTTTGACGATCTTCGATTCTTTGCCATCAGAAGATTTGATCTGCAGGAGAAAACTACGATACTCGGCCCAAGCTCGGTCTGAAAATGAGAGCCAGCAAAGCAATGTCGCCAAAATAGGGGTGAGAAGGCGAAAGTTCATACTGAACTTTTCGGTTATTTCTAGAAAGAACTAAAAGATAAAAAACTGAGGCTTGATTTTAGTGGTGCTGTCCAGTTGCAGCTCGGACAGTGCTTTCGACAATATGAAAATAAGTGCGAACCACCATCTCGAAAGCTTCTTCGTCGAGCTCCTTCAGATAGGACACTTTTTCATAGTAGGATTTTTTTGCGATGAGTTCGGTCATCACATCTTGGACTCGCTTCATTTTATTGAAGTCAAAAAAATCTTTGTCGTCTTTTCCTTGTCCCATGACTCTCGCGATCGAGTGGTTGTCAAAAAGGATATGGATGCCCAACGCTGATTGTTTCAAGAGAGCTTCCATTCTCTCGAGACTTTTTTCTTGAAGCTTTGGATCGCTTTTCAGCTGATCCTTGTTTTGATCATTTTCCTGTCCCGACACTCACGTCCCTCCTTGGTAAGTGAATCTGCTATGAAAGCAGGTGGCCAGAATTCCCTCTCGATAGCTCTCTATGCAGCCCTCTATTCTATGGTGAGAAATAATTCTCAAGGTTGCAAGTGCTAGAAAGTTTATGACGGGCCTCATCAAGACGGATGCTTTCGATTTTTCGAGAGCTGATGTTAGTCTTTGAGATGGGAGGTTCTTATCGCAAAATCCAAAGTTCCCTCGAAGAAAGCGAAAAAGCTGAAGTCCAAAGGTGTGAAGTTTCGTCGCAAGCTCCCGAAGATCGTCATCGATCAACAGGCAGGTCTGGTTTTTCATAGTGAGAAGGAACTCTACGAATACTTTGCTCCACAGATTGAAACTCTTGAGAATCAACATCACTCGCTGCGCAAAGA
>JAYUCD010000296.1:0-6423 GCA_043740515.1 Bdellovibrio sp.
TCGATCGCTGAGCTCAAGCCGGTGATCAACGTCGGCTATGAAAATGAGAAAGAAGGGAAGCACTAATGGCACAAAAATACAAAAGTGGAATGGCCGCCATTTTTAATTCCGAATCTGAAATCATTCATGCCGCGACCACTGTTCGTAAAATGGGATACACCAAGTTTGATGCGATCACTCCTTATCCAGTGCATGGAATGGAAGAAGCTTGCGGCATCGAGCGTTCATGGATTCCTTATGTGGCCTTCGTGATGGCCTTGATCGGTCTAGGTTCTGGTTGGCTTTTGACATGGTGGACTTCGGCTGTGAACTGGCCTTTGAATATTGGCGGCAAACCTTTTCATTCATTACCAGCTTTTATTCCGATCATGTTTGAATTGACGATTTTATTTTCGGCGCTTTCCAGCGTGGCGGCTTTGCTTTACGCCTGCGGTTTACCGCGGATCAATCCGCCGATTGTTCATCCAGATTTGACTTGTAATAAATTTGGAATCTTTATTCCGAATGACGACACGGGTTTCAATGAAGGCAAAGTTGAAGAGATGTTTCGTTCTTTGGGAGCTTCTGAAATCAAACGGGCGGAGTTCTAAGATGAGAAAACTTCAAAGCGCAGTTTTATTCCTCAGCCTGCTTTGCGCCGGGATGGCATTGACCAGCTGCAATTGGGACAAGAGTGTGCCGAATATCGAGTTGATCCAAGACATGATGAAGACTCCAGCCATGAAAGCTCAAGGTTACGACGAGTTTTTTGAAGATCATGCCGGCGGAGCACGAGTTCCCCCGGAGCACACGGTGCCGGTTGGATTCAAGCCTTACAATATCGGCTACAATCCGGAGCTCGCTAAAGCAGATCGCAATCCCTTGGCGGGCGATATGTCAGACGAAACACTGCTCAATGGACAAAAGTTTTATGAAACCAATTGCATGGTTTGTCATGGACAGCATGGTCGTGGAAATGGTCCGCTGGCTGCAAAAATGCCGAACAAACCGCCAGCTTTGGTATCAGAGAAAATCCGCGGTTGGAAAGATGGTCAGATTTATCAGGTCATCACAATGGGACAGGGAACAATGGGTCCCTATGCTTCCCACGTTCCACAAAAATATCGCTGGCAAGTTGTAAACTATATCCGACATTTGCAAGCAACAGATAGCACGGCCTCGGAAAAGGTCGAACCGGTGACAGCCGAGCCAGCAACGGAGAGCAAGTAAGGCGAGAAGATCGAAGATAGACGACAGGCGACTTTAAAAAAGGAAGCCTCAAAGAAAAAAAGAAATAGAAAAAGAAAAAAGATAGGTGAATTGAAATGGCCGAAACACATAAGACTGAGCTTCACATTCAGAAGTACATTCCCGCGCAAAATTTGAAACTCGTTTCCATCGCCTTTATGGCGATCGGTTTGGTGGGATTTGTCATTGGATTGATGAGAAATCAAGAGCGGCTCTGGTCAGCCTATCTGGTGGCTTTCTTTTTTGTAACTTGTCTTGGGGTTGGTGGATTGTTTTTCACCGCCATCCTGAATTTAAGCAAAGCCGGTTGGAGTGCCAGCATTCGGAGACTTGCAGAAAGCATGACATCTTTTTTTCCGATCATCATCGTCGGTAGCCTGGTTCTCATTTTCGGATTGAAGTATCTCTATCCATGGGCTCGGCCCGAAGTGGTGCTGGACAGTCCTGTGATCCAGGCAAAGACGGCTTACTTGAACACGGGATTTCTCGTTTTTCGTTTGATGTCCTTTGCAATCGGAATGTTTTTATTCGGTCGCAAAATTGTTGGAAATTCAATCAAGCAAGATCAGACTGGTGATGTGAAGTTAACGGAAAGTAATGTGGGTTGGAGCATCGGTTGGGTTTTGTTCTTTGCCATTTCTTTTTCTCTCTTCAGCGTCGATCTTTTGATGTCGCTTTTGCCATCTTGGTATAGCACGATTTTTGGAATTTATTGTTTCGCCGGTTTATTCCAAAGTTCTCTCGCTTTCCTCATCCTCATCTTGCTCTATCTTCGCCAGCAAAAAGTCGTGAGCGGATATTACACTGATGATCATATTCATGATGTTGCTAAATTTATGAAGGGCTTTACCGTTTTCTGGGCTTACATCGCCTTTTCGCAATTCATGCTGATTTGGTATGCGAACATTCCTGAAGAAACAGAATTCTATTTGATGCGTGCTGAAGGTGGCTGGATGGCGATTTCCTTCGGACTCTTGTTCTTTAAATTTATCGTTCCCTTTTTGGTTCTCTTGCCTCGAGCCGCTAAGCGTTCGCCCGGCAATTTGGTGGCGGTTTGCGTGCTCTTATTGGTCATGCAATACATGGACATTTACTGGCTCGTGTACCCCAATTTCAATGAGGGTCAGGTGGTTTTCGGATTCTATGAAGTCGCGATGCTGCTCTTGTTCCTGGGGGTCTTTCTCATGACAATTATGAGATTCCTCCAGAAAAACAGCGTGGTAGCTATCAAAGACCCACGAATGCACGAAGCACTTCACCATCACGTGACATATTAGAGCTCAAGAGCAAGCAAGAAGGACCGTTCATTCGTCTGCCAAAGCTCTCAGACGCGATCCATCAGAAACGGGTTGCGTCTGGTGTCGGCTCTTGTTAAGTATAAAGCCAATGTCGATAGTCGTTTCAAATCTAAAATCTGCAATTCTTTCTCAGATTGTTCCAACCACAGCGCTTATTTTTTAATGGGACCAGCCAATTTGAAATTTTCTACACTCAGCAACTTTTCTTTTACTCCGACAGCGGATTGCCATCATGTCTGAAGTTCAAATTATTCTTCCAGACAATTCTGTCAAAACTTTTGATCACGAACCCACGGCTCTTGAAGTTGCTCAAAGCATTGGCCCACGATTGGCCAAAGAAACTTTGGGAGTCAAAATCGAGGGTCAAGCTGATATCAGTGATTTGCGTTTGCCACTGAAGTCAGGCAGCAAAATTTCTTTGATCACCACGAAATCTCCAGAAGCCAACGAAGTGATTCGGCACACAGCTGCCCATGTGATGGCGCAAGCGGTGCAATCCATTTGGCCCGAAGTGAAGGTTACAATTGGCCCTGTGATCGACACAGGATTTTTTTACGACTTTGATTCTCCGAGAAATTTCAGTGAAGAAGATTTCGAAAAGATCGAAAAGAAAATGGCCGAGATCATCAAAGCTGATTATCCCTTGGTGCGAAAAAACGTAGCCATTGATGATGCGATTGCGACATTCGGAAAAATGGGTGAGCGCTTCAAAGTTGAAATCATTCAAGATCTGAAAACCAAAGGCGAAACTGTCGTTGGGATTTATGATCAAGGTGAGAACTGGTTCGATCTTTGTCGAGGACCTCACGTGCAAAGCACAGGTCAGATCAAAGCCTTCAAACTCCTTTCCGTGGCCGGTGCTTACTGGCGCGGTGATGAAAAAAATCCCATGCTTCAGCGAATTTATGCGACAGCTTTTCAAGACAAAAAAGAACTTGAGCAGCATCTCTTGAATTTAGAAGAAGCAAAGAAGCGCGATCATCGAAAGCTCGGAAAAGAACTCGGGCTGTTTCATTTTCATCCGCTAACTCCAGCCTCACCTTTTTTTACAGGCAAGGGCACGATCATTTACAATGAGCTCCAGCGCTATATGCGAGAGTTGTATTTCAAATACGGCTATCACGAAGTGATCACTCCGCAAATTTTTGATCTTGAGCTATTTAAAACTTCTGGGCATTTGGCGAATTATAAAGACAATATGTTTTTCACCAAAGTGGACGAGCGAGATTTCGGTGTGAAGCCGATGAACTGTCCGTCGCATTGTTTGCTGTTCAAGGCAGAACATCACTCTTACCGAGAGCTTCCTTTGCGAATGGCCGACTTTGGAAGATTGCACCGTTTTGAAAAAAGTGGTGCGATTCATGGACTGACCCGAGTTCGCTCTTTTTGCCAGGATGACGCTCATATTTTTTGTAGTATGGATCAAATTCAGACTGAGATCACAAGCTTTATGAAATTGCTCGCTGAGGTTTACGCTCAGCTGGGAATGAGCAATTACAAAGTTTTCTTGTCGACTCGGCCTGAATCTCGAATGGGCGGGGATGATGTCTGGGATCAGGCCGAAGCCGCATTGGCAAACGCTCTCACGTCTTTGAATATTCCATACACTGTGAATCCAGGCGACGGCGCTTTTTACGGACCGAAAATTGATATTCAGTTTGTCGATGCGATCAACCGACCTTGGCAGCTTGGAACTTTGCAATGTGATTTCAATTTGCCGCAAGCCTTTGATCTGACTTATGCGGGTGAGGACAATAAGGTGCATCGGCCTGTGATGCTTCACCGAGCGATTTTAGGATCTTTGGAGAGATTCATCGGAGTTTATCTTGAGCACACTTCAGGACATCTGCCGACTTGGATGTCGCCGGTGCAAGTTCAAATTCTTTCGATCACCGATCGTGTGAATGGATTTTGCAATGACCTGGTGATGATGCTGAAAAATCATGGCGTTCGGGTCGAATTTGACCAAAGAAGCGAAAAATTGAGTCGCAAAGTCCTCGACGCACAGATGATGAAAGTCCCTTTCATGATCATCGTCGGTGACAAAGAGGCAGAGAATCGCACAGCATCGCTTCGTAGTCGAAGTGGACAGCAGACGAGCGGTCTAGCCATTGAGCAGTTAATTAATGAAATTGTCAGTGAGATCAAAGAGAGAAAACTGACAGCCCATACAATTCAGGATACCAACAAGGAGGTCTCCCATTAGCGGCCCTTTTGAACGAAAAGGTTTTGGAGGCGGCGGCGGTCCCAACTTCCGCGGCAAGAGCAAAGACAAAGACGGTCTTCGAGTGAACCGTGAAATACGAGCCCCGCAGATTCGAGTGATCGATGAAGAGGGAACCATGCTCGGTGTGATGACCGTGCCGGAAGGCATTCGTCTCGCCGAAGAGCGCAGTCTGGATCTGATTGAGATCGCACCAACCGCGTCTCCTCCGACTTGCAAAATCACTGACTACGGCAAATTCAAATATGAAAATAAAAAGAAGGCTGTGGCGGCTCGAAAGAAGCAAGTCATCGTGCATATCAAGGAAGTCCAATTGCGACCGCGCACGGATATTCATGATTTCGAAACCAAAATGAAGCACGCTCGTCGCTTCATTTTGGACGGCGACAAAGTCAAAGTGAATATGCGATTCATGGGCCGAGAAATGGCTCACCAAGAATTCGGAATGAAGCTGATGAAGAAAGTTGTGGAGACATTGAAAGACGTCGCCAACGCTGAATCCAATCCGAAGATGGAAGGCAAACAGGCCTTCTTGATCCTGGCTCCAGATCCACTCAAAGTGAAAGAATACATGAAGCTTCACCCGAAGAGCACCGAAGGCAAAGCGCCTGATAGTGAGCCGGTGGAAGATCACGAGGACGCCGACGCAGAATAGAGATCGCATCCAAGCCGCTGAAAACAGCGGCTTTTTTGCTTTTCAGTTCATCCGGAGAGAATCCCAAATCATTTTGCCGATTTGAAAGATTTGCGAAGCTTCTCAGTTTTTTCACTGCCATTTGGTAGTGAAAAAAATCTCAGTCGTAGCGGGGCTTTGCCCGTCGCTTTTCTCCTGCTTTTTCCCACGTCTTTTCCCTTGTCTTTTCAGCAGCGTGCGTCTATTTCTAATCACCTTAAGAATGTTCTGAGTTACGTCGGTATTTAAAGGCACCTAAGCGCTCCCAATGGTTGGTGAGCCGCCTGCTCGGAAGAAAGAAAACAAATGGGCGCTAAGCAGAAAACCCATTCGGGAGCTAAGAAACGTCTGAAGCTTTCGAAGAGCGGTAATGTCAAACGCAAACAAGTAGGAATGAGACACTTGAACTCACACATGAGCTCAAGCCGCAAACGTCATCTCGGCGACATGGTGTATGTCGATGATGCTAACTATCTGCAAATTCGCAGATGCTTGGTATTTTAAAGGAGATATGTCATGCGCGTAAAAGGTGGATTTACAAATCGTCGTCGTCACAAAAAAGTTTTAAAACGAGCCAAAGGTTACTACTCGGCTGGCTCACGTTGCTACATTCATGCGGTTGAGAAAAACGACCGTGGTATGGCTTACGCATACAAGCATCGTAAGATGAAAAAGCGTGAGTTCCGTGCTCTGTGGAACCAGCGTATCAATGCGGCAGCTCGCTTGAATGGAACAACTTACTCTCGCCTGATTGGTGGATTGATCAAAGCAAACGTCACTGTGAATCGCAAAATGCTCTCTGAGCTGGCGATCCATGATTCGGCTGCTTTTGCGGAAATCTGCAAACATGCGATGAAACCCGCATAAATAAATTAGGGCAAAAACAGATATGGCCGAAACAGAACCGGCAGAATCTTTAGAGTTTTTTGAGAAGCGCAAACAGGATCACATCCGACTCAGTTTGGATCCGCGCACTCAAGCTCTTGGGATGGCCGGTTTTG
>JAYUCD010000297.1:0-3302 GCA_043740515.1 Bdellovibrio sp.
GTGCATTTCGAATGAAGTTCTTTTCGGCGAGAATTTTTGCCATCGTCCAAACACCTCTTGCCAACTATAAAAGCAACAGGCGTGCCAGACGAAACTCCAGTCAGATCAATTATGTTCCCTGTTTTGCTGGCAAATTTTGATTAAACGGTTCCAAGCTGGGTGGCTGGTTCCAGTTTTGAACCACCTAAACTGGACCTTCAGAAGTGGAATTAGACTTGGGACTCAAAGAGCAAAGAAAATCCCAGTACACTAAACTCTGAATGAATCAAAAGAACGACTTCAAAACCAGTGTCCAATGGCTCATTAAGACCGAGTCGAAAAAAAATCTCGGACCTTATTCGACCGAGGCCGTTTTGAAGCTGATTGCTCAAGGTGCCTTTGCAGGAACTGAGAAGATCAAACGCTATCCAGATGGAAAATGGACAGCCATATCGAAACAACCTGATTTTTATGACAAACTTCTGGAAGCACTTGAAGAGGTTCCAAAAAATAAACAGCAATATCGGCCCGAAACACAAGATCGAGTTCAGGCTGAGACTGTGATCATTCCACGGGATTCGGAGGCAAAAAATTATTCAGGTTTTGATTCAGATGAAACGATTGCTCCAAAGTCGGACAGCCAGCCCAGTCAATCTACAAATCAAACAAATCAGCGGATCCGAAACCAAGCAAATCCGAAAATTGAAAGTGGTGGAGAAAATTTCAACTCGATAACACTTTCGCCTCCCTTGGAAATGACAACAGTTTCTAATATTAGGAAGCATGAAAAGAAAGCGGCAGTGATTCTTCCGCTAACCTTGCTCGGAGTGGTCATTCTTGGAGCAATTACTTTGTTATTATGGCCCGAGCAAAACTCAGTGGGGCTATCGGAAAAACTGCATTTGCTTGCACCAAGGGTCAATTCCGGTGTGATGATGAAATCAGAAGATGTCAGAGCGGGAATTCAACACGCAGTTCGAGATTATACCGAAGACAGTTTTGAAAGTTATCTGGATGCTCAAAACAAACTGGTCACGGTCATTGAAGGAGCTCCGCAAAATATTGAGGCCAGAGGAACTTTGTGTTTGGTTTATAAGGAGCTTTGGCCTTGGGCGAAACAGGATTCGCAAGACTTGGAAGCTATTTATTCCATGTCTAAGTCGACGCGCAGTCTGGATCCGACAGGAATCAACGGGATCTATTGCGAGATTGTAAAGCTGATGACTCAGGGAAAATACAAAGAGGCTCGAGGAGTTGTAGAATATGCCTTGAATCAACCGAGCTTGGCTACGGCGCCCGTTCTTTATCAAATCAAAGCCGAATTGTTATTTGAGGAGAGAGATATTAAGACGGCAGTGCTTTATGCGGAAAAAGCCAAGCAGCTTTGGCCTGAGTGGGTGAAGCCAGAGATAGACTGGGCAAAATACTTGAACCGAATTGATCGACATGCTGAAGCGACTGCGGGCTATCAAGCGGTTTTGCAGAAAAATCCAAAACACAAAGTGGCACAAATTGATTACGGCATCATCCTTTTCAAAGAGTTTCACCAAACGGACGATGCTCTTCACTTGCTTTCAACGGCTCTGTCAACTCCGGGAAAAGTTTCTCGTGGGGATCAAGCTCGAGCTCACTTTTTTCTGGCGCTGGCTTACTCAGAAAAAAAAGATGCAGGCAAAGCTCAGGAAAATGCGAAAGCGGCTTACAAACTGAATCCATCAGATCCTCAGTTCAAAGAGTTGGTGAGTCGATTGGGTGGAGCTCCTGAGTTGGCATCCTCAGATCACAACGAACTTGTTTTTTTGGGCGATCAGCATGCGCGCTCGGGCAACTGCCTAGTCGCACAAGCCGAGTACAAAGCCGCGTTTGAGTTGGATTCGACGAATGCAACCGCGGCGATGAAGGCAGGGCGTTGTTTATGGCAAATAAATCAGAGTAGTGAGGCAGTGCTTTGGTTGAAAAAAGCGCTTCAGGCTGACCCTAAGCTGACTTCGGCCTATGTTCTGTTGGCGGACTATCAGTCGGAGCGCTTCGACTATTATTCGGCGATTCAGAGCTTGAACAAAGCAACGGTGATTTTCCCCAATGATCATGAAATTTTGAAGGGCTACGGCCTTGTCGAATTTCGACGCAACAACATGAAAGATGCCGTCAGTTACTTGCAACGGGCTTTTAAAATTTATGAGAACGACATTGAAAATCTGATTTTGTTGACCAAGGCTTCGACTTCGCTTGGAGATTTCAGTGCGGCTCAAAAATATGCTGTGAGAGCAATCGAGTTGGACGCTACAAACCCTGATGCACAAATTGTTTACGCTCGGGTACTGACCGAGTTTCAAGGTCTGGAAACTGGGGTTTTGTATTTGAGAGATTTGATTAATAAATTTTCTTATACGGTTGAGTTTCGCTTGGCTTTGGCCGAGCTTTATCGCGAGCACGAGCGATACTCGCAAGCACAAAAATTCTATGAGCAGCTCGTGGATGCTGATCCGAAAAATAAAAAAGCGCGATTGGGTTTAGGACTGAGCCTGCAAGGGCAAGCCGTTTTTGACAAAGCTTTGAAGCAATTTTTGGCGGCGTCGGTTGTTGATCCCTCCGATGCAGAGGCGCTTTTCCGTGCAGGCAAGGTGTATTTGGAAATCGAAAAATATCCCGAAGCTGTGACTCAGTTCAAACGAGCCCAGACTGTGAATTCCCTCTTTCCTCGTTTGAATTATTGGATGGGTCGCGCATTTTTTCAGATGGGCCAGTATGATCAGGCTCTTAAAGCAAGTGCCGAGGAGAGAAAAATCAATCCCAACTTGGCGGATTCTTATATTTTGGCAGCTGAGGTCTACACCGCGACCAAGCAGTTTCAAAAATGTGCTGCCGAATATCAACTGGCGAGCAAGTTACGGCCTCAAGGTGCAATTCTGTACGTGCAGTTGGCCCGCTGCTACCGCCAATCGGGAAGCCCTGACATCGCAGAGAGTATGCTGAACATCGCTGCTAGCCAGGAGTCTGGGATGCCGGAAATTTATAAAGAGCAAGGTGCCATTTATCAAATCAAGGGAGATGCGAGAGCGTCCATTCAGGCTTATAGCAAATACCTGGCACTGTCGCCGAATGCTCCGGACAAAAAACAAATTGAATTTCAAATCAATCAGATGAGTGGACATTAAGCTAAAAAACTAAAGAGACTTTTGCCTCAAATTGGTTACAATTAAGAGACGGGAGAGTTGATCATGGGAATAACAGATAAAGTCAGTCAACTGGCGGGCCAAGTTCAAGTAGGAGTGAAAAACACTTCTGTTTCACTTGTTGGAATGGCATTGAAATTAATCACA